>NZ_JACJQM010000031.1:0-83478 GCF_014696655.1 Nostoc sp. FACHB-888
CTAAATCACCCAAAAAGCTATTTCTAAGGCAAAATTTAACATCTTCCAGACATCGTGCTTCCTTTGCCAATAATGTTAAGGAATATTTCGCCAACAGCATCCCAAAGAGACAGCAGCCTTAATTATGCCTCATCAAAAATTAGATCCACAAGTCATGGACTTGGTACTTAGTCGTCGTAGCTACGGATTAAGAGCTATTTCTCCTCAGTTAATCAGGGATCAACAAAGAGTTGCCGATTATTTTTATCAAAACGGAGTGCTGCCTAAACCTGTGAATATTCAAGCAGCCGTATTAACATCTGAACAATATGGAGCTATTACTCCGAGAACAATTAGCCAAAAATAGCAAAAGCTGCCCTCTATCTCCTGCCTTTCTTGATAAAATCTGCTAGTACTTTCCAACTAAATACTTTAGTGCAAATCGAAGCCTAAGTTGTGTAGAATTTCTCGCAACTTATGTCTTCCTGATTAAGATTCAGCAAATGCCACTCTCTTGGAAAAGTGTTCTGTCCAATCACTGGAAATTATAAAATTTTTTCAAGCGATCGCTTGAAAAAAAACAAAATTTACTGGTATGTCCGACTTCCTGTAGAGTGTTACAAATTCTTAAATTTTTGGTGAAAAAGCTGCATATTGCTCAGGTGTAAGCATTGCTTCTCTGACATCGATTTGTTTGGGAATTAAATTCAGTTTGTAGAACTTATTAGCAACTTCCTGTTGTAGAGTAATTAGCTCTTGAGTGATTGGTGTAATGCCAAAAATTCTTCTGTTTGTACTTTTTCGCATGGTTTCTAAATCAATCCCCAAAATAGGAGAAAGAGTAGCTGCTACTTCTTCTCGATTCTGAGTAGACCATGTTTCTAATTTTTGAATTCCTTCTAATACTGCCTTAATAATCTCTGTTTGCTGAGCAGCAAAATTCTGGCTGGCAAGGTAATATCCTCCTTGTTTATTAATTCCTGTGCCATCAATTAATTTGCGCATTGACAGATTGTTCGGCTGCTGCATAGAAGGGGTCCCAAATTGCCCAAGCATCAATACTACCTCTGACAAAAGCAGCACGAGCATCGGCTGGTGTTAAATATGTAGGTTCAATATCACTATACTGCAACCCACATTTTTCTAAAATTTGCACTAGCATATAATGAGCGCTAGAGCCTTTTTGAAAAGCAATTTTTTTACCTTTCAAATCATTGACTCTTTTGATGCCGGAATCTTTAGGTACAAGTATTGCTGAACCAGCCGGACTAGGGGAAATTCCAGCAACATAGGTAATCGCTGCACCTGCTGCTTGGGCAAAAATTGGCGGTGATTCTCCTACGTTTCCGAAGTCTATACTGCCAACATTCATAGCTTCTAAAAGCTGTGGCCCCGCAGGAAATTCAATCCATTCTACAGATACACCTTCAGGTTGTAAGCGTTTCTCTAAAAGCCCTTTACTTTTAAGGAGAATTGCCGATTTTTGATAGCCGATTCTAATTACTGATGCTTTGCTTGCAGTTGGGTTATTAACAGATACAGCAGTAGTATTGCTGCCATTATTGGCTGTACAGGCAGCAAATAATAAACTGAGGCATAAGCCAATCATAAAAGCCCCAACCAATGGGATAGATACGACAGATATACGAAACTTCCATTTTTTAAAATGGACTATTAAACGCTGGATCATGAGATGAAGCACCAAAATTTATCCTGAACTAACCAAATTCTACATTAAATCGATCAATTTACCGTATTTTGATTACAAAAAAATTCACTTCCCCTACGGCTAAAATGCCAAACTGGTGCGGAGAACACCTACCCAAATCGAGTCATTAGCGTCATTATGTTCTGGTTTGGTAATCAAATAAAAGATTGGTGTGATACTAATGTTGTCATTTACACGGAAACGATAAAAAGTTTCGATGTGTAAAGATGTATCCGGGTCTTCACGATTTTGTCCAGCTACCTGAAAGTTATTACTTGTTACCTTTGGTGGTATCCCTAGAGTAATACCACCAACATTCCCTTCTTTAAATAAATCTGGGAAAGATAAATTCAAAGCACTATTGATAATAGTGGCATTACTATTATCATCGCCTTCTTGATTAGCCAGAGTATAACCAAACCAACCACCAACATGAAATCGAGGATTTACTCTCCAGTTAAATTGCAAGCCATAGTTATCAGATGTGGTGGCATTTTGTAAAAATGGATTTCTGGCAAAAGCGCTACCTGTGCCACCGGTAAGATTCAAACCAGAGTTAGCTGTAAAATATTTGCGGGTGTAAGTCAGACCTAAATTAAACTGGTTACTGGGTGTAAAAGTAAGCTGTGCGATCGCAGCAAAGGAACTGTCAAAAAGTCCACTATCAGGACTGTTTGCCTGAGTATCATCAGAAATATAAGCCGCGTGTAGTTGCAATTGATTACTAAATTTATAGGCTATAGCTGCACCAGCACCATCAAAGCCAGGGCGATATACAGTCGGGTTGAATGCTCCAAACCGAGAAAAACCACCTTGTAAAGCACTACCATTGATGGGGTTTAAGGTAGGGACATAAACTGGAAAATTGAGTGTTCTCGTCCCTATCCAAACTGTAGCTTTGTCACCTACAGGAAAGGTATAGTATAAAGCTGATAAATACACTTCATCATCTTCAAACTTCCCAGCATCCAAGGTAAAACGAGTCATGTGAGTACCCGTAGTTGCAGCCAAGTTAGGAATATTCATGGCTTGTAAAGACGTGACTAATTGATCTCTACCTGTAAAGCTAGTTTGCAAGGACAGTTGGGAACGGTAAGAGAAAAAAGTGTTAGTGTTATCACTGGTATCATCTGCGGGAGTATTATTTGCCCTGTTACCAAAGGTATCGGCCACCACAAAAACCGCATTACCGATTAATTTAGTAGTTGTGGAAAATTGTTCTGCTTCTACCTTTGCTGTTCTGACTTCTAAATTATCGATTTTTCCCCTTAAACTAACCAATTCAGCCCGAAATTGCTCTGTTAATCGTTCAAGAGTCGCCAAATCTTCTTTACTAGATAGTTCAGCTGTAGACGATGCAATCAATTGTCTAATTTGTCCTAAGCAAGCATTTAACCCAGCCGCAAATTCGTAGCGAGTCAAAGCACGATTTTTGCGATATGTGCTGTCAGGGTAGCCAACAATACAACCGTACCGTTCCACCAAAGATTGCAATGCTTGAAAGGCCCAGTCTGTCGGCTGTACATCAGAAAGTTCAGATACTGATGTTACAGAAGATTGGTTAACTGGTTGTGGGGTAGCTTGGACAAGTTTAGGGTTAATGTTGATTAATTCTGCTGACTCAGATGTATCAACTTTACTTAATGGTAATAATGTCCTTTCTTGATTGGCAAGAGTTTTGATACTTGAGGTTAAGATTAACAACACCGCAAAGATTGGCAAAGTCAGTAATAAATTCCAAAGAGTTTTTTTCATCTTGATAAACACACAATTCGGTCTAGTACAAAATCTTTTGTAATTCCCTATTAGTCCAGTTACGTCAGAAAGCTATCTTGTGCTACAGGCTAACGTAGCAAAGATACTCGGGGATTTTTAATTATTGGGTATGATGAAAAGCGCACAACGTGCAGGCTAAAGCACAGATGAGGTAATCTATCCCAAAAAAAGTCTTTAACGTGAGATTTTTCCAAATCGCAGCCTGAAGTTGACACAAAAGAACTTTGCTTTGCCCCCACAAAGCGTTTCATCTGTAGTCAAATTATCCAGAACTGCTATTGAGATTAATATACGGCAAATCGGTCGAATTAACGAGCTTTAGATTTTACAAGATAGTAGCATTTCATAAAAACTTTAGTAAATGGGTGTTTCTCACTGCAATTATTTAAGATTTAAAATTAATAAATATAGTTGCCCTGCTCAACGATATCTGGTAACGTGTATACTTTAGATAGTAACTACGACCAATCGGTAGAATTACAGTATTTTAAGATTTTTATCATAGCTAATGCAGATCAATTATTCAAAGATATGAAATACAAGCAACTTGGTGAAAGTGACCTAAAGGTTTCCGAAATTTGTCTGGGAACTATGACTTATGGACATCAAAATACTCTTGAAGAAGCGCATCAGCAACTAGACTATGCTGTTTCTGAAGGAGTGAATTTCATTGATGCTGCCGAAATGTACCCAGTACCACCACGTGCTGAAACTCAAGGTACAACGGAAGCTTATATTGGGGAATGGCTACAAAAGCAACAGCGTGAAAACTTGATAGTTGCCACCAAAATTGCTGGGCCCGGTCGTCCTTTTAAATGGCTACGGGGGGGAAATATCAAAATTGACCGTGATAATATTAAGCAGGCATTTGATGATAGTCTTCACCGATTAAAAACAGATTATATAGATTTGTATCAGATTCATTGGCCTGATCGTTATGTTCCCACTTTTGGGCAGACAGCGTATAATCCTGAATTTGAAAGAGAAACTGTTCCCATCTCTGAACAATTAGAAGTATTTGCAGATGTTATCAAAGCTGGAAAAATTCGCTATGTAGGTTTGAGTAACGAGACTCCTTGGGGAGTTAGTGAATTTGTACGTGTGGCGCAACAATTAGGATTACCCAAAGTTGTTTCGATTCAAAATGCTTACAATTTACTCAATCGGATATTTGATTCGGCTTTAGCAGAAGTTTCCCGTCATACTAATGTTGGTTTGTTAGCTTATAGCCCTTTAGGATTTGGTTTATTATCTGGGAAGTATGTACAAGGTAGACCAAAAGAAGATACAAGAATCACTTTATTTTCGGGTTTTGGACAACGCTATCTCAAACCAAATGTGAATGAAGCTGTAGCAGCTTATGTAGAAATTGCTAAGAAACATAATTTAAAACCTGCTCAATTAGCTTTGGCTTTTGTAGAGAGTCGTTGGTTTGTCAGCAGTACCATTATCGGTGCTACAACACTGGAACAATTACAAGAAAACATTGATAGTGTGAATGTAATTCTTGACCCAGAGATTTTAGCAGAATTAGATGCAGTTCACACGCGTTATCCTAATCCTGCACCTTAGGTGATTTCTCACAAAGAATATACTCAGGTTGACGAGTTTCGACAACTCTTGGAGACGCTACGCGTAGCTTGCTTCCCCGGAGGGGTACGCTCAACTATCGATTTTTTAGTTAACTGAGCGCAGTCGAAGTAGCCTGTCGTAAAGCCTGCGGCATAGCTACGCTTCGGGCGCAGCCTCTGGTAGAGAAGTGTCGAAACCAACGGTGGCGGTAGATTTATTGACGGAAATTGCCTTAGTTTTCTAAGAATTTTATATGTCTTCTTGATTTTTTAGAAAAAGTATGCAAAGCTTTCTTTATATAAAATACACTAAATCGATCGACAATTAGTAGAAATAGTATTTGAGAAGCCAACATACTGATGACTTTAGCTGAACAAGCTATTTGGTTTGGTTGTTGGTTTATTGCATCTAACGTTCAAGTTTGCGTTTAGCAGTAAGTATTGTAACTGTCTTGTCACAAAGGTTTTTATGTTCATGCAAGCATTGATATTGCAGCGAGGGATTTGATGAGTAATAACCTGTATTCTAGGAATTCATCTGACAACGATTTTGACCAGACCTTGCTTGGTGATGTGCTGGTGATTGGTGGTGGCCCAGCAGGTACTTGGGCTGCTTGGAGTGCAGCTTCTGCTGGTGCGCGAGTGGTTTTGGTCGATAAGGGCTATTGTGGTACGAGTGGTTGTGCAGCAGCATCAGGTAATGGTGTGTGGTATATACCACCAGATCCTGATAGTCGGGAAACAGCAATGGCCAGTCGGGAAGCATTAGGAGGTTTTTTATCCAGCCGGGATTGGATGCAACGAGTGCTGGATCAGACTTTTGCGAACGTCAACCTACTTGCTGAGTGGGGTTATCCTTTTCCTGTAGATGACGAGGGTAGACCCTATCGGCGTAGTCTCCAAGGCCCAGAATATATGCGCCTGATGCGGAAGCAAATTAAACGGGCAGGGGTGAAAATTTTAGACCACAGTCCGGCTTTGCAGTTATTAGTAGATGCAGAAGGTGCAGTAGCAGGAGCGACGGGAGTTAACCGTCAAACTGGTACAAAATGGGTTGTGCGATCGCATACTGTAATCATTGCCACCGGGGGCTGTGCTTTTTTAAGCAAAGCACTGGGTTGCAATGTATTGACCGGGGATGGATACTTAATGGCAGTCGAAGCGGGTGCCGAATTGTCGGGGATGGAGTTTTCCAACGCCTACGGCATCGCACCCGCTTTTTCATCCGTCACCAAAACTTTATTTTACAATTGGGCAACCTTCACATACGAAGATGGTACGCCAATCCCAAATGCAGGTTCACAAAGGGGGCGTTCTGTAATTGCTCAAACTTTATTAACACAGCCAGTTTACGCCATCATCGACAAAGCCACAGAAGAGATGCGGGTGAATATGCGTTTAGCACAACCCAACTTCTTCTTACCTTTTGATCGTGCTGGCATTGATCCCTTTACACAGCGCTTTCCTGTAACTTTACGTTTAGAAGGGACTGTGCGTGGTACGGGTGGGATTCAGATTAATGATTATACTTGTGCTACTTCTGTACCTGGACTTTATGCAGCTGGAGATGCAGCCACAAGAGAATTGATTTGTGGCGGATTTACAGGTGGTGGTAGTCACAATGCTGCTTGGGCGTTGTCTTCAGGATACTGGGCGGGACAGTATGCAGCTACCTACTCTCTTGATTTAGGAAAGCAAGCGAACCAACGCCAAGTTGAAGCTGTGGGTGGGGTAGGATTTACATCTGGTAGTCAACGCCAAATTAATAGTGCAGAAGTTATCCAAGCTACTCAAGCAGAAGTATTCCCCTACGATCGCAATTATTTCCGCACTCAAGAAGGGTTGACAGCTTCATTGCAGAGATTAAATTCTCTCTGGCGAGAAATACGTACCAGTCAAGCAGCAGATAATCACAATATTCTCCGTACTAGGGAAGCCGCCGCAATGGTAGCTACAGCCCGATGGATGTATAGCAGTGCCTTGGAACGTAAAGAAACGCGGGGAATGCATAGGCATTTGGATTACCCAGAATTAGATCAAAAACAGCAACATCATTTAATTAGTGGCGGTTTAGATCAAGTTTGGGTGATACCGGAAGGGCTGAAGAGTGAGAAAGAACTGGCAATAGCATCTTCTTGATCTCTTATCTTCAATCTAAAATCCCAAATCTAAAATTGCCATGATTGAATTAGTCAGTGAGTCGCGGTGCATTGAATGTAATATCTGCGTCAAGGTTTGCCCGACTAATGTGTTTGATAAAGTACCTGATGCGCCGCCTACCATTGCCAGACAAAGCGACTGTCAAACTTGTTTTATGTGCGAATTGTACTGTCCAGTTGATGCGTTATATGTTGCCCCCGAAGTTGAACCCCTGGCGGAGATAGACGAAGAGTCACTTAAAAAAGCGGGATTTTTGGGAAGTTACCGCGAAAATATTGGCTGGGGAGGCGATCGCACTACTACAGCTAAACAAGATTCGACTGCCCAAATTCTCAAACAGATGAAATAATCTAGCAACTTTGATAGAGATGCGTAATATCGTGTCTCTATATTTTAATTTTCTAGTTCTGGGGGAGAAAAAACCAGTCGTATTGGACGCAGAAATTAAGTAATTTAATTTTTGGATGTCCGTAAGTACAAAAATAATTAAGGGAGTTATCAACGATGAAACTCATTATCCCAATAGACGTGGCGGCTGAACTAGAACCAAAATTACCAGATGATGTAGTAGTTGTACGTGCGGATAGCGAAGGCAACTTAGATGGTGATGCTACAGATGCCGAAGTTTACTATAGCTGGTTTCTCCTCAAGCCGACAACTTTACAACGAATTCTCGCTTCTGCACCGCAATTGCGTTGGCATCATGCACCAAATGCGGGTGTAAATCACATTATTACACCAAAATATATTGAACGTAATCTTATTTTGACTAATGGGGCGGGAGTTCATGCTATCCCTATTGCCGAGTTTGTGATTGGCTATATGTTGTCCTATGCCAAACAACTACCAAGGTTACAAAAACTGCATACTCAACACCGCTGGCAAAGAGGTTTTCAAATTGAAGAATTGTTAGATAAAACTTTATTAATTATCGGTGCTGGTGAAATCGGACAAGAAATTGCTGTCCGCGCAAAAGCTTTCGGGATGCGTATCTTGGGCAGTCGCCGTCACCCACAACCATTACCTAACTTTGAAAAAGTGGTGGGTGCTAATGAGTGGAAACCATTACTAAGCGAAGCTGATTATGTTGTAGTTGCTACACCATTGACATGGGAAACCAAGGGTATGATTGATGACGAAGTATTCCAATTAATGCGTTCTCATGCTTATTTAATTAACATTGCTCGTGGGGCAATTGTGGATGAATCTGCACTTACAAAAGCATTACAAGCAGGTAAAATTGCCGGGGCTGCTTTAGATACTGTATTTACAGAACCACTACCAGCAGAAAGCCCATTGTGGTTATTACCCAACCTTTTTATTACACCCCACTGTTCTGCTCATTCTCCTAGAACTAAAGAGCGATCGCTGGCTTTGTTCTTGGATAATTTAACACGTTATCGCCAAGGTCAACCTTTACGTAACATTGTAGATCAAACAGCAGGTTATTAATTCATTTGGACTATTGCGATGATTCCTTTATCTCAGTCCAGATCAAAAAAATCAGTAGCTTTTTATTGACAACTCTGTTTATGAGTTTTCTATTCGTGGTGATTCTGCGATCGCCTATGGTCGAGATGTGATTCCCTTGGTAAAAAAAGAAGTACAGCGACGAGAACAACAAATAGAAACAGTGGCTTAAACCACCTACAATATTATGTTTCACACAACTATTCCCGAACCCTTAGAAACAGACCAATGGTTTGTTGATAGTCTTGAACTATCTTTAGAATTGAGAGTCAAATGTCACAATCACCTGTTTTAGAACTTACCACAGCACCATGTTCTCCTGATTTATTTGAGCTTGTCGCGTCGCTAGCGGCTGATTTTGCCACACGTGCAGCCATCCACGATCGCAACGGTTCTTTTCCGTTCGAGAATTTTCAAGCTCTCCACCAAGCACAGCTGTTAAGTCTCACCATTCCCCAAGAATTCGGTGGTCAAGACGTAAGTTATAAGACTATCTGTAGAGTAATTGAAAAGATAGCTAGTGGTGATGCTTCCACGGCTTTAGTGTTGACCATGCACTATTTACAACATAGTAATGCCGCCCGGACTCGTCGTTGGCATCCCGCAGTTTATGAGCGCTTGTGTCGGGAGTCAGTCACAGGTATTGCTTTACTCAATGCGGCTCGTGTAGAACCAGAATTAGGTACACCCGCCAGAGGGGGATTACCTGCAACTATTGCCCAGCAAACAGAAAATGGTTGGCTGGTAACCGGCCATAAACAATATACTACAGGCAGTCCTATCTTAAGTTATTTTGTCGTTTGGGCACGCACAGATGAGAAAGAACCAAGAGTAGGCAGTTTTCTTGTGCCGCGCGACCTTCCTGGTGTGAAGATTGAGGAAACTTGGGATCATTTAGGGATGAGGGCTACAGGTAGCCACGACCTGATTTTAGAAAATGTCTTGATTCCCCAAGAATACGCTTTGGATATTCATCCTGTTAAAGCTGTGTTAGTACCAGACCCCCTGAAACTTGCAAGTGGTAGTTTATGGTTAAGTGCGTTATATCAAGGAGTAGCCACAGCCGCACGAGATTGGTTAGTTGAGTATTTGAATAAGCGATCGCCTACTAACTTAGGTACTAGTTTAGCAACTTTGCCCAACTTTCAAACAGCTATTGGTGAAATTGAAGCCTTACTGTACGCTAATCAACGATTAATCTACAGCCTAGCGGACGACATTGATCAAGGTGAATATGACACTAAAGTTGCTTTACAAGCACAAACAGTAAAATATCTAGCTACAAATAACGCTATTCGTGCTGTAGAAATAGGACTCAAACTAATTGGTAATCCGGGATTATCTAAAAAAAATCCTTTAGAAAGACATTATCGAGATGTGCTGTGTAGTCGCATTCATACACCACAAGATGATGTAGTTTGTCTCTCTCTAGGCAAGTCAGCATTAAAAACTAAAACTTAAAAATGTGAAATTAGAAATTATCTAATTTCTGCATTTTATCTAGAGGCAAAACAGATGTTTGATGGAAAAATTGAAAGAGAATTATTAGATGGAGAGCCTTGGTTAATTAGGCAACCATGTAAACTACCATATTATCTTCGGCTATTAGTCGATCAAGAACAAGAAAGAAAAGATATTTGGGAGTTAGAAGAACACAATATATCTACTCTGAACCCAAAACAGAATAATTCAAAAACTACGAATTATTTTGAGCCTGATACCAATTCTGTATAGCACCCATTCTTTTTAAAGATGGGATGAGAGACACCCCGTTGACGGTTAACAGTTAACAGTCTTGCATGTTATCCCATCCCCTTTTAGCAATACCCACCTAATTTATAGGTAGCATATTCACTACAATACAGACGATTTCTCTTATGAAACTGGGATTTGTTTATTTTGAAGAAATTGCTGTAAATGGGGTTGTTCTAATTTAAAGTTGAATTATTGAGCCTTTTCCTTATTCCTTGCTTAATTTCACGCCGTTCCTTAGATTTGACTTTTATTCTATAGCGGCTACAGAAATGACATGGTGTTGCCAGAACAAGCACCACCTTGTAGCCATAGTACGTTAGTCATCGGCTAGATGTTTTTGTATTGTTTACCATACGTGATTTAGGAAATAGTGCTTGTGGAACCTCACGTATTTATCAATATTTATTTATTAATATTAATATACTTTTTATGAAATTATCTATTGTTAAATAAAAATTAATCATTAACAAGAATTAAAATCTAATTAAGATTACCTAAAAGGTTGTATCAATAACAGACTTTGTAAAAAATTTAATAATAAACTAAACACCCTAATTTTAGATAGCACTAATCAATTATCTCTGGAAAGTTAGATCCCCGATTTTTAGATATGAATAGGCTAATGTACTCTTGCGAAAGTTTCTAACACACAACCCCTAAGCATTCACTGCTTTCGGTGGTGAGAGATAAAATGTAGCTTTGGTGGAGTGGGGTTATTATTTTTGATTTATGCAAGAGACTCCATGACCACGGTGAGCGCAAAGCGCACGCTACGCGAGCGCAGCGAAGGAATGAAAATATTTCTTCCCCAGTCCCTATTTTCAAGGCAGGTCTAATATTTTCAAGTTGAAATCCTTGCAAATTAGAAAATATTGCTGCTAACCAAAAAAAAAGTAAATGGTAAATAATTTTTTTAAGATCAGAGGGATAGTTATATTTTGATAACTAAGTTAGGTATTAAATATATAATCTGTTCTCAGATAAATATAGAATAACTTCGTTGTGTTAGGTCATGATACAAAACATATTAGAAAAAAGTAAGGTGTTTAAAGCTGACATTAATATTGGCAATTTCACCCTAGAATTTTAGAAATAGAGTGTTTTATAGTAAACAAATTGATTCACTCAATTCTTAGGCATGGGGTATAAGGAAAGAAATAAGTTACAGGGGATAAAGTTTATGAACTATCTCTTGTTCTCTATTCTTAGCCCTAGTCTCAGACAAACAAGGGGAATTCCGCCTAAAGGACTCGAAGCCTGCGTAAATCAGTATGGCCCGTGATTAGACACCTAAAGCGTGTCTTAATCATTCGTGGGCGTTGACTCAATTCCCAATTGGCTAGAGTACGGCAGAGTTATGACCCCCAGCATTACAGATTCAGCAGTGAAGGCTGCGTTAGCAGCTGTTGCTTCAGAGTCAGCCTCAGCAGAAGAAAAAATCCAGATGCTGATCGAGATAGCACAGGGTTTTCAAAAAAAGCCCAAAGCTGCCCAAGACTTGCGAAATGCAGTTGGGTTATATTACCGGGCCTATGAAATGTGTGGTGAAGAGTATCCCTTATTAAAAGCCAGGGCCCAAGTTGGGATGGCAGGGACGTTACAGGCAATACCGGATGCTGATTACCAACTGCTGATGCAAGCGAAAGTCGGTTATGAAGAGGCATTACCGATTTTACAACAATTAGCAACGCCAGAGGAAGTGGCAGAAACGCAGATGAATTTTGGGCTGGTGTTACAGTCGCTAGTGCCATTCAATTTGGCGCGGATAACCGACAGCATCCAGGCTTATCATGAGGCGTTGCGGGTGTTTACTTGGGAAGATTACCCCCAAGAATACGCGATTTTGTATAACAATATTGCGATCGCTTACCTTTCTATGCCCTTAGCATCGGAACGAGAATACTTGCGTCAAGGGTTAGCTGTGCAATCATTTGAGGTGGCACTAAAGCACATTAATTTGATTGAGCATCCTAGAGAATATGCGATGTTGCAAAACAATTTAGGTAACGCTTTGCAATATTTAGTAAGTTCTCATCCTGTAGAGAATAACTTACGTGCGATCGCAGCTTATGACGAAGCGCTAAAAGTGCGTAATCCTAAAGATACACCTTTAGAGTACGCTAACACAATTTCAAACAAAGCCAACGCCCTATTCAACTTACCAGACAACCAAGAAAAACCTGAAGCTGGTAATCCTAACAATCTTTTGCAAGCGCGTGCTTACTATCAAGATGCTTTAAAAATATTTACGGAATACCAACAAATTTCACAAGCAGAAGTAGTAATCCAAGCCCTACAAGATGTAGAAGCAGAAATAGGGAATAAGGAATAGGTTAGTTATACTTTCTCCCTCATCTCCCTACTCCCCTAATTCCTAACAATCAGGACAAAACAGCATGAGAGATATTTTAACAACGCCAAATCTAATAAGTTTTCTCACAAGTTTAGCAGATGGTGACTTGAACATAGCAACAGAATTTGTATGGTTAATCATCGCCACCGCCTTATCTATGGTTGGCGGTGCAATTGGTGGAATGCTATTAGCTGGGAGAGATATAGGCTATCAGTTTTCAGCAATGCTAGGTGCATTATTTGCCCCTGCGGGTGTAATTCCCGCCATCCTCTTAGGGCTTACTGTCTTAAATTTATTGACAAATTATTAGGAGATAACATGTTAGAAATAGGTTGGTTTTCTGCTAAGTTATTTTTTAAAGGAAAGCTAATACGCGACCCAGTGTATTTTGTCAAGCAAACTACTATCGGTATTGCTATAGGTTTTTTACTGCTAGTACTACTTGCACAAGCCCCGATTCCTTTCTACTTACCAATAATATTATCTAGCTTAGTGACGGGCATGATTATGCCATTTCTCCTCAAAGATTTCAAGATGAAGTGATTGGTCATTGATGAATAAACAATGACAAATGACAAATGACAAATGACCAATGACAAACCTTGAAGAATTAGTTCAGGAAATTAATCGTTTTGAGGCAATTATATCCGAGTGGGATGAAAGCCAACGGTGTGTAGCGGTGGGTCTAAAAAGAGCAATTGAAGCTTTGCATAAAGCTGCATTAACTAGTTTGATTAAAAGCTTGAAAGAAGAATCAATGCCAGCTTTGCGCCATGCAGTTGCAGATGAAGTAGTGTATGCAGTGCTACTGTATCACGAATTAGTCAAACCACCAAAACCTCCACTTTCACAGCGCATTCAGACAGCACTTGAAGAAGTTCGCCCAGCTTTAAAAAGCCATAACGGTGATGTAGAATTAGTGGCAATTAAACCACCAGATACAGTAGAAGTTAAATTAATTGGAACTTGCAGCAGTTGTCCGACTTCTACTTTAACTTTATCTCAGGGAGTAGAACAAGCAATAAAAAACCATTGTCCCGAAATTAGCAAAGTAGTGGCAGTCAATAACAGTTCTACTGTTAACAACGCTAATTCTAGTTTAATCAGTCCATTCTCTGCAAAAATAACTTGTACTTGGATGAAAGTAGCGACCCTTGATGAAGTTCCCGAATTTAGTGTAGTGGTAGTACAACTTGCTGGTACTTCACTAATTTTACATCGTCAAGGTGCTACAGTAAAATGCTATCGTAATGGTTGCGCTCATCTAGGATCTCCCTTAGAAAAGGGTAAAGTTGAAAATGGTATTATTAGCTGCCCTTCTCACGGATTCCAGTACAAATTAGAGACAGGTGAATGCTTAACTGCGCCTGATATTTCGCTTCAGTCGTATCCAGTTAAGATTAAAGGCGATAAGGTTTTTGTGAAACTGCAAAAATGATGCAAAGGTAAGACAGCAAATATACTTGACGATTAGTCAATCACAGCTACTTTGCTTTTTGATTTCAGTAGTTCGCGCATTAATTTTAGTATTTTGTGCAAGCAAAATGCCTGAATGCTTTCTCAATATCTTTAAATTAATTCTCATTTGTGTAATTCAGGTATTGATTTTAGTGTTTTGAGAAAGTAAAAAGGCATATTACTTTCTCAAAAGGTCATTTGACTTATTCAAACCCCAGTTTGCTTACTCATTTTGGTGTTTTCCGCAAGCAAAATCAGCTTTTACTTACTCAAACCCCAGTTTGCTTTCTCATTTCAGTACATCGCGCACTCATGCAAAAGATTCGCTATGTAGCAAAAGTTACTAAAGGCTATCTTGATTTTTTTAAGCTTGATTAATACAGAAACTGATTAGAGGTTTTAACTGAATTTGAAAAAAGCATAATGCAAAACCGTTACTGTTGTTACATGCTAATCAACATTAATGTTTTTAAATAATTATCAGCCTCTATCTGCGGTTCATGGATATCCCAATCATAATTAATTCCATATCACAATTACCGCTAGAAGTAACAGAAAATCCTCAATATTTACCTTTATCACCTCAAGGTGCAGAGGTAATTTTAGGTAACATTATTGAACCAGAACAATTAGTTATACCTGTAGCACCCAATGCCACAACAATGTTTGGGCCTCGTGGCGCTTGTTTGTTATCAGAAACTGGCCCTTTATGGGTATCAGATACCGGACATCATCGATTATTAGGATGGCAAAATTTACCCACAAGAGATAGTCAATCAGCTGATTGGGTAATTGGACAACCCGATTTTTACCATGAAGGACAAAATGCTAAAAATACACCGGGAAGGGCAACTGTAAGTGTACCAACAGGGATTTGTGCTTGCGGCGAAGGGTTAGCTGTAGCCGATGCTTGGAATCATCGGGTTTTGATTTGGAAAAGCTTACCAGAAGATAACAATGTTCCAGCAGATTTGGTATTAGGCCAAGTTAATTTTACCGATAATGAACCAAATCGAGGAAATCAAGCAGCATCTGCTAGTACAATGCACTGGCCTTATGGTGTTTTCTACCATCAAGGACGGCTATTTATTGCTGACACTGGGAATCGAAGGCTATTAATTTGGCATCACTTACCAACAGAAAATGGTCAACCTGCTGATTTAGTTCTGGGACAACCGGATATGATATCTCGTAATGAAAACGGCGGTGATTCTCCAACCGCAGCGAGTATGCGTTGGTGTCACGACATCGCCTTTTGGGGAGAGAATTTGGTTGTCAGCGATGCAGGTAATCACCGAGTGATGATTTGGCAGGGAATGCCAACAGAAAATAATACTCCTTGTGCAGTGGTTTTAGGACAAAAAAGCTTTGATTTTGTGGAAATGAATCAAGGAGTTTATTACCCTAGTGCTGGTAGTTTAAGTATGCCTTATGGTGTGGCGGTGGCTGGCGATTGGTTAGTAGTTGCAGATACTGCTAATTCTCGTTTGTTAGGATGGAGAAAGCCAGAATCAATTTTATCACTGCAAGGTGTAATGGCAGATGGGTTGGCAGGACAAATAAATTTTCAAAGTAAAGGTGAAAATCGTAATTTCGGATTGCCAAAACGAGACAGCTTAAATTGGTGTTACGGGATAAAAATTTGTGGCAATACGGCAGTAATTGCTGATTCTGGAAATAACCGAATTTTGCTGTGGCAGTTTAACTATGCCGACTGAAGAAATTAGAGTTCGTGGTACTGTTCAAGGAGTAGGATTTCGCCCTACTGTATATCGTCTTGCTAAAGCTTGCGGTTTGGGTGGAGATGTTTGTAATGACGGACAAGGTGTATTAATCAGGGTATCTGGTAGTGAAGAAGCAATCACCAAATTTGTTGCCAGATTGCAAACCGAATGTCCACCGTTAGCAAGAATCAATGAATTAACAAGAATTAGTTATAAAAGTGAATTACAATTTGATAATTTTGTGATTTCTACTAGTGTCAGTAATGCCATTAAAACAGAAATTACTCCTGATGCAGCCACTTGTCGCCAGTGTCAAAAAGAAATATTCGACCCTTTTAGCCGCTTTTATCGTTATCCATTTACTAACTGTACTCATTGCGGTCCTCGCCTGAGCATTATTCGTGCCATTCCTTACGACAGATGCAATACCAGTATGTCTGCGTTTGCTATATGTCCCGAATGTGCAAAGGAATACCATGATGTTGAAAACCGCCGTTTTCACGCCCAACCTGTAGCTTGTCATGCTTGCGGCCCTTCAGCTTGGTTAGAACGCGCCGATGGGAAATCGGTTACTGCTTCCATGTTTTCCATGCTGGATGATGTGGATGCCGTTTGTACTTTATTGCAAAAAGGCGAGATTGTCGCAATTAAGGGCTTAGGTGGTATTCATTTAGCTTGCGATGCAACACAGGAAACCGTTGTACAAAAACTGCATCAGCGCAAAAGGCGCTATCACAAACCATTTGCTTTAATGGTACGAGATATTGAGATAATTGAACAATATTGTACTGTCAATGCCAAAGAAAAGGAATTACTGGCAAGTTCTGCTGCACCAATTGTTTTATTACAAGCGACAGGTAAAAAAGTAGTAGCACCATCGATAGCAGTAGGGCAAAATACCCTTGGCTTCATGCTACCTTATACGCCTTTACATCATTTAATTCTCCGGCGGATGAATCGCCCAATTGTTTTAACAAGTGGTAATCTTGCTGATGAACCACAATGTATTGATAACGACGAAGCAAGAGATAAATTAGAGACAATTGCTGATTATTTTCTTTTTCACAATCGAGAGATTATTAATCGTGTAGATGATTCAGTTGTGCGTGTTATCGGCGATAAAGTTCAAATAATTCGCCGTGCCAGAGGATATGCGCCAGCAGCAATTAGTTTACCATTAGGATTTCATAATATATCGCAAATTTTAGCAATGGGTAGTGAGTTAAAAAATACCTTTTGCCTGTTGCGTGAAGGAGAAGCTATTCTTTCTCAACATCTAGGAGATTTAGAAAATGCCGCGGCTTTCAACGCTTATCAAGAAAATTTAAATTTATATTTAAATTTTTTTGAGCATCAGCCAGAAGTAATCGCTATTGATAAACATCCTGAATATCTCTCAAGCAAACTTGGTAAAGAATTTGCGGATACAAATCAAATCAAAATTTACCCAGTTCAACATCATCACGCTCATATCGCCGCTTGCATGGTAGAAAATGGGATTCCTTTAGATGCGCCTCCGGTATTAGGGATTGCTTTAGATGGTTTAGGTTACGGTGATGATAATACACTCTGGGGCGGAGAATTTCTTTTAGCAGATTATCGTAAATTTCAGCGACTAGCAACATTTAAACCAGTGGCAATGATTGGTGGTGAACAAGCAATTTATCAACCTTGGCGTAATACCTACGCCCAATTAATATCTGCTAACCTTTGGGATGATTGCCAACACCAGTACGCTGATTTAGAAATCGTAAAATTTCTGAAAAATAAGCCACTAAAACTACTGAATCAACTTATGGAGAAAAAAATTAACTCTCCTCTAGCTTCCTCAGTGGGACGGCTGTTCGATGCAGTGGCGGCGGCTATCGGTATTTATAGAGATGAATGTAGCTATGAAGGACAAGCTGCGATCGCAATGGAAGCTATAGTAGATGTTAGCAGCTTAAATAATGATGAAGAAACGCTAATCTATCCTTTTAAGTTTAGCTTTTTAGATAGTATTTATTGTATAGACCCGTGTCCAATGTGGCAAGCCCTGCTCAATGACTTACAGCAGCAGATTCCAGAACCAATTATAGCTGCCAAATTTCACAAAGGTTTAGCTAATGCCATCGTGGAAATGGTTAAGCATCTTTACCAAGAAAATCTGATTTCTCAGGTAACGCTAACCGGAGGAGTATTTCAAAATTGTATATTGTTACAGCAAGTTACCAAAGGATTAGAAACATTGGGAATAAAAGTACTTACTCACAGCTTAGTTCCAGCTAATGACGGCGGTTTATCTTTAGGACAAGCAGTTATTGCAGGTGCACAATTAATACATGAGTCTTGATATTTTACAAGCTTTCTGTCACAAATGATTCTCTCTGTGTTCTCCGCGCCTCTGCGGTTACTTTATCTTAAAGAATAAAAAAATGTGTTTAGGAATCCCCGGACAAATTATAGAAATTACCAACGTTAACCATAAATTAGCCCTAGTTAACATTGGTGGTGTTAAGCGCGAAGTAAATATTGCTTGTATCGTTGATGAACAACATCCCCTCGAAGCTTGTATTGGTGATTGGGTATTAGTTCATGTTGGCTTTGCCATGAATCGAATTAACGAACAAGAAGCGGCGGAAACATTACAGCTATTCCAAGAATTAGCAGCAGCACAAGCAGGAATTAGTACTTAAATAATAGACTTTTCTTGTTTTACGTAGAGGTGCAGACAAAGAGTTTAATTCCTTTCTTTTTTTATTTGCGCCCTTCTCTACGAGACGCTGCGCGTAGCTTGCTTCTCCGTAGGAGTATGCGGTTTGTTAAAAAATACCCCGTAAAGAAAGCGAAATTAATTGATATCCAAAAACTATTTCTCAATCCTTATGAAATATGTTGACGAATTCCGCGAACCTCAAAAAGCTGAAGCCATACGCCGCGAAATCGCCAAATTATGCAACCAGCTAGAAAAACCCATCAAAATCATGGAAGTATGCGGCGGGCATACCCATTCCATATTTAAATACGGTATCGAAGAAATTTTACCCCAAGCCATTGAACTAATTCACGGGCCTGGCTGTCCAGTATGCGTTATGCCAAAAGGCAGATTAGATGATGCGATCGCAATCTCTCAAAATCATAACGTCATTTTTGCCACCTTTGGCGACGCAATGCGAGTTCCCGGTTCCAAAACAACTTTATTGCAAGCCAGGGCACAAGGTGCAGACATCCGTATGGTGTACTCTCCCCTAGATAGCCTGCAAATTGCCAGAGATAACCCCGACAAACAAGTAGTCTTCTTCGCATTAGGCTTTGAAACCACAGCCCCCAGCACCGCCTTCACCATTCTGCAAGCAGCAGCCGAAAAAATTGATAACTTTAGTATGTTTTCCAATCACGTCCTCGTGATTCCCGCCCTGAAAGCACTATTAGATAATCCCGACTTACAACTAGATGGATTTGTTGGCCCTGGCCATGTCAGCATGGTAATTGGCACTGACCCTTATGAATTTATTTCCCAACAATATAATAAGCCAATTGTTGTCTCAGGATTTGAACCCTTAGATATTCTCCAATCAATTTGGATGCTGTTGCAACAGCTAGTAGAAAATCGTTGCGAAGTCGAAAACCAATATAACCGAATTGTCCAAAAAAGTGGTAACACAGTAGCCCTGCAAGCCATAAATAAAGTTTTCGCCATCCGAGATAGTTTTGATTGGCGTGGCTTAGGTGACATCCCCTATTCAGGATTAAAAATTCAACCTGAATATGCCCAATTTGATGCCGAACTTAAATTTACCATTCCTAACCTCAAAGTAGCCGACCATAAAGCTTGTAAATGTGGAGAAATTCTCAAAGGAGTCTTAAAGCCTTGGGAGTGCAAAGTATTCGGTACAGCTTGCACACCAGAAACACCAATCGGTACTTGCATGGTATCTTCCGAAGGCGCTTGTGCAGCCTATTACAAATATGGACGACTCTCCACCATTGCCAAAAGTACAATCGCCCAAAAACCAAAAATAACTCAAGAACCTCTCCCCGCCTGCGGCTTCTCCTCAGACTAATACATCTCATAAATACTCTGCGTACCTCTGCGCTTCCCTCTGCGTCCCTTTGCGTTTAAAAAAAATTTAATATGAATTTCCCCCCCACAAACCCAATACAAAATCCCCTTTTCCAAAAAATAGAACAAGTCCGCCGTCGCCAAGCTAAAGTGCAAGACACTCATATAACTCTCGCACATGGCAGTGGTGGTAAAGCCATGCGCGATTTGATAGATGATATCTTTGTCAGCAATTTTGATAACCCAATTCTCTCACAACTAGAAGACCAAGCTAGCCTCAATTTAGCCCCTCTCCTCCAACAAGGAGACAGACTCGCATTTACAACAGATTCTTATGTTGTAGACCCTTTATTTTTTCCCGGAAGTGATATAGGAGAATTAGCTATAAACGGCACAGTTAATGATTTAGTTGTCAGTGGTGCTAAACCTTTATATCTAACTTGTAGCGTAATTTTAGAAGAAGGATTACCTGTAGAAACCTTGCGCCGTGTTGCAAACAGTATGAAAACAGCCGCAGAAAAAGCGGGTATTCAAATTGTCACTGGTGACACAAAAGTTGTACATCGTGGTGCTGCCGATAAACTCTTTATTAATACTGCTGGTATTGGTATTATCCCGCGAGGAGTTAGTATTTCTGCTCACAATATTAAACCTGGAGATGCAATAATAATTAATGGTGAAATAGGCAATCATGGGACAGCAATTTTAATTGCCCGTGGGGAATTAGCCTTAGACACTAATATTGAAAGTGATTGTCAGCCGTTACATAGTTTAGTAGAAACTATTCTCCATGTATGTCCCCAAGTTCATGCTATGCGAGATGCTACACGCGGTGGTTTAGCGACAGTCTTAAATGAATTTGCCCTTAGTTCAAATGTGGGAATTCGTTTATACGAAGAATTTATTCCAGTGCGTGAAGAAGTCAACGGAGTTTGCGAAATTCTCGGTTTAGACCCGTTGTATTTAGCGAATGAAGGTAAGTTAGTTGTAGTGGTTCCAAAAAAGAATGCTGAAACTGTTTTATCAGCTATGAAATTACACCCAGCAGGTAAAGATGCTTGTATTATTGGCGAAGTTATTCCTTCTCCGCCAGGTATCGTATTATTAAAAACAGCTTTTGGTGCTGAAAGAATTGTTGATATGCTGGTAGGCGACCAATTGCCACGAATTTGTTAATATTTAATAGATTTTATAGTATGCACGAGCTTGGGATTACTCAAAATATAGTGGCAATTGTGACTGAAAATGCCAAAGGCGCAAAAGTGCTGCAAGTTTTATTAGAAATTGGCAAACTTTCAGCTATTATGCCCGAAGCTATCCGATTTTGTTTTGATATTTGCACTCAAGGTACAGTTTTAGAAGGGGCGACATTAGAAATTTTAGAAATTCCCGGATTAGGGCGATGTCGCCAATGTGGTGCAGAAGTTTATTTAGATAAACTATTTGGAATTTGTAATTGCGGTAGCGTGCAATTAGATTTAATTACTGGTGAAGAACTTAAAATTAAAGAAATAGAAATTGAGTAATTATGTGTGTAACCTGTGGTTGTTCTGATGATGGCGAAGTCAAAATTACAAATTTAGAAACAGATGAAGCTGAATATAATCATACTCACACTTTACCAGATGGGACTGTTATCAATCATTCCCACAGTCATAACACTCATATAGAAGCACCTCAAATTCATGCCAAAATACACAATACAACAATATCCTTAGAACAGGATATTTTGGCAAAAAATAACTTGATAGCTGCTCAAAATCGGGGATGGTTTAAAGGTCGAAATATTCTAGCCTTAAATTTAATGAGTTCTCCCGGTGCTGGTAAAACAACTCTTTTGACGCGAACAATCAATGATTTAAAGCATCAATTATCTATTAGTGTCATTGAAGGCGACCAAGAAACTGCTAATGATGCCAAAAAGATTAAAGAAACTGGTTCTAAAGTCATCCAAATAAATACCGGAACAGGCTGTCATTTAGATGCATCAATGATAGACAGAGGTTTACAACAACTGAATCCGCCACTGAATTCAGTTGTGATGATTGAAAATGTCGGAAATTTAGTTTGTCCAGCTTTATTTGATTTAGGAGAACAGGCAAAAGTCGTGATTCTCTCCGTCACGGAGGGAGAAGATAAGCCGCTAAAATATCCGCACATGTTCCGTGCTAGTGACATAATGATTCTCACGAAAATCGATTTGCTCCCTTACGTACAATTTGATGTTCAAAAGTGCATAGAATATGCTAAAAAAGTAAATTCCAAAATTCAGATTTTTCAGGTTTCTGCAACCACTGGTGCTGGGTTAGAAAATTGGTATGCGTGGCTAACTGTATCGTCATAGCAAAAACTTTGCGTCCCTCTGCCTTTAAATTCAAACCTATCATCACAAAATTAAGTCACCGATAATCCCTCTGCAGGTTGATGAAAAGTGGTGCTATTTGGAGAAATAGCTTGGATAAAAATTGCAACACCCTGCACTTTAGGAGTACAGGGTGGAAGACAGCTATATTTTGCGTGATTCCCAGTTTCTATTTACCTCAAAGCCAATCTCGATAAGCTGATATTTCATTTACGCTGATTTCAAATGGCATCCCCTTGCCAAATGGCGGATAAACGCGGATTTTACCGTTGCTAGCAAACCGCTCTAGCCTATTACCCAACTGGGCAATATTGCTGACTATATGCCAGTAAGATACTAAGTCAGGGCAGTCAACAATTAATGTTAAAATGCTAGCATTTGTTGTGACATACCACTGACAATTAGATAACAGGACTCGCGTAATGCGATCGCAGGCTAGATAAAAGCATCTACCTGTAGACTGTTCTAGCTCCATTTGCAGCATTCCATCCTCTTTTGTTACCTCAGATGGAGGTAAATCATCGGGAGGAAGCTGGTATAGTTTAGAAGACATAATTTCGCACCTCTTGGTTGTAGCGCGTCAAACTCTCCAAGTTTTTTTGCATATCCGAAGATGAGGGTTTGAGTGCTAACGTACCTAAATTTAATTCGTCTTGAAATTTCTTGATTTTGTCTCGACAAGTCTCCACATCACCAATAATTGAATTCTCAATCAAATAATCTTCATCGAAACAAATGTTTGTGCGATCGAATGGTTTTTGGTTGGGATTCGCACTATTCTGCAATACTTCAGCCGAATTAGCTGTCATTTTTTTGCTAAATTGGCGGATGAAAGGTAACGCCTCACTCACTGCCTCATCAAATGTTTTACCAACATAAAAAAAGCGTGCCAGCACGAAATTTTCCGCACCACTAGAATTTAAGGCTCGATATTTAGCAACAGTATCCTTCAATCTCTGTAGGGAGAATGGCGGCCCACCCATCAAGCTGAAGGAATGTTTAGCAGCAAACTCGATACCATCATCACCACCAGTGGCAACATACACTGGTATTTGACTCTGCAATGGTTTTGGGTAAATTGTTAAGCGATCGCATTGATAATACTTGCCATTAAATGATACATCAGTTTCATATAACAGCTTGTGAATCAGTGCTATCGCCTCTAGCGTCTTAGGACGTGCTTCACTTGGGAGTGTCGCAAAATGCTTATTTTGTTGGGGGAAGGGGCCGCCTTTAGCAACTCCAAATAATAATCGTCCATTGCACAGGTTATCCAGAGTGGCGATATCTTCCGCTACCCGAATTGGGTTATGGAATGGCAGTAACACCGCCGCAGTACCTAATTGGATAGTTGAAGTCAGCCCCGCCAAGTGTGCCATTAACAGCAACATAGAGGGGCTGAGATTGGATTCACTAAAATGATGCTCACTCACCCAGGCTGACTCAAAACCTAAACTTTCTGCCTGTTTTATCAGCGCGACTTGCTCAAAGATGGCACGACGAGCATCTTGGTGATGATTATCGTAATTGCAGAAAATTCCAGTTTTCATTACTTGCGTTAATACTTTGTGCTGGCTATTCTAGTGGTCAATAGGTTCGTAGTAAGCACTTTAGTGCTTAAATATTTGAGGACTAAAGTTTTCACTACAAACACCTTTACTCCTCTCCATTAATGCGATCAAAGACTAATTTGCAACCCACTGTAACTCCAACCATAGACGTGGGTTATTGTGTTTGATGTTCGACATCGGATCGCGCAATAATCGCTTGGCATTCATGCAGACTACCTGTACTAGACCCATGTTGCCTGCTACTTCTCTGAGTATTTCTTTGTGAGCTTGCACACAGGAAATCATTTCGTCAGAGCAATAAATTCCTATATATTGCAAGCGTCTAGCAGGTCGTCCCCAAAAACAGGTGATGACTTTCACATAACACCCGTTTAGTAATTCTCCAACTTTTGGGTAGTAGTCGTTGAGGACTCTTGTGAATTCTTTGGCTAAGATATCTTCAGCAATCATTGGAACTGATATTTCTGTAGCGTCTATCACGCTATTTAATATAACATAACTTTATCAATTAAACATGACAAAATAGCCTAATAGGCTTAAATAAAATATTAAACATTACAAAAAAAAGAGGCATACATTGTTTAGTATTACCTCAGCTTTGCGTAAAGCATCTTTATATTTAAATATAAAAGTATTGGTTTAAAGACCTCTAGTGCAGCACGACGGAAATAAACATACCATTTGAAATGGTGCAAGACTTTGGAATACAATTATGCGTGACTTTTGACTTCCGCCTTGCAGTATTAAACTTTGCGAATGGAATTCGCAGTTATAAGACACTTAACCCACCTGCGTAGGTTAAACCAGTTGTTTGAGCAAGTTGTTTTTCTTAGTCAGTGTAGGCGAACTACCCTGCGGGTGACGCTCCTTCTCTGCGAGACGCTACGCGAACGTCGCTAACGCTGAAAGCGTTCTCGTAAAAGTAGCCGCAAAGCGTCTATGTCTGCAAGATTAACCGCGATTTCTAATCAACAGGTATATTTGTAAATGTGAGATGCACCTAAATACTCTAATATCAAAAATTATGAATTCAAATAAAATGCATTTAAATAGCATATCTTAATATTGAATTCTAAATTTTGTCTTTTTAATTATTATCGAGCATTACGTTCACAAACTAATACCTCTGCTATAATATCCGGCACATTTACAAAGTCCGTAAATCCTTCAGAACCACGGATTGGCGATATAAATGTATAGTTGGGATCGCACACTCCATTGTCATATACTTGAATAAACCATCTATCGGGAAATCCTTCTACACCTAATTCTACAGTGTACCAACTCTCGCCAATCAGACGAGAGTTAAAGATTGTAAACCACTCCCGATTATCTTCTGAAATATTCCAATCTGCCATCAGCAGTTCTAAAGCTATTTGTCCTGCATCCGTTGAAGTTAACAGCATTTTTACTCCTTATTTGCGGCTTCATTATTTGCAACTTCAGGATTGGAAACTTCCGGGTATAAACCCAGTTCTTTAGCTAGCTCACGCGCTACAAAAAATAAAAACTTAGCGCCATCTTGATTGCCTTCATGGGCAAACATAGTTGCTACTTGTAACATTGTCTCTACAAATCCAGAATCAATCAATTCTGGTTTACTTTCCAAAACTTCTGGTTCCTGACCATTAGGGCATTTGAGTAGCTCATCAATCAGATTGAAATATAGTTGTTGGCGTTGCTCTGACATAGTAATTTTGTTGATTTTAGTGAGTTAATTGTGAATTGGTTACTGTTCAATACTGTGCTGCCATAGCCTTTCCAACATTTCAACTTGTTCTTTTAAAACAGCAGCACGATGAACAAGATATCTGTCGTAAAAAAGAATCCCTAACCCAACACAAATAGGGGTTAGCAAGAAGAACCATTGTAGGATCGTGGCAAATTTAGATTGTTCAGTAACAGTCAGCATTTGATGAATCACATTACGGTCAGAGGATTTGATGTTAGTCTGAGGGGAATGTGTACCCTCTGTCCGGGGAGCCAAGATAGGAGCATTTCTACTAGTCTTGTTAATTTCGCAGGCTAAATTCTGGGATTTTACTAACTCCAAATGCCGTTCCCAGACTATGCCAAATACTACTATTCCTGGAGAAAGCACTACTAAGGTAACTACGCAAACTGTGAGAAGATTTAAAAGTTTGGCTTTCATCTCGGCTCTCCCTTGCTAGGTAGTATGCACTCAGCAAGAAAATATCTTTTGCTGTTTATCTTAAGTAGCTATATATTTCTACTTTTCAAACAGTTTTGATATTAAAATATGTGTAAATGGTAGTTTTACAATCGTTAGTTGCCAGTCATTTTTATAATTACCACTGACTACTGACCACTGAAAAGTTACCAAACTTTTCACAAAACGTAGGATTAATCAGTCAGAAATAACGCACTCAGATTCAAAGAATGTGATTTCATCTTCCTTTCAAAAGAGAGATTAAGAAGTCCCCCCTAGTTCACTAAGCTTTCGCTCAGGAATGTTGGGGGGTAGAGGGGAATCTCTGCGTAAATCCTATACGATTTATATCAGCCGCTCTCCACAAAACAGTTTACCCTAGCCCTGTTAAGATTATTAAATTCATTAGAATAGTACTCAAGGCTTGTAATTCCCGCCCGATAAGCCTTACAAAAATTCATTGGGGTATGGGTGCTAGTGTTATTGGGACGGGGTTCTAGTGTTTACGAGGTGGGGTTCTGGTATTTCTGTACTCAACCTGAAAGCAGTGTAGGCAATGATTAAGGACTGTTTTTGATGCATTTTTTAAAAGACAAAAACTGCACTCAAAAGAAAATATCAATGTCTTTTGATAAAGATAGACTAAAAAATTAGAAAAAACAATTAAATCTTGTGAAAGTAAATTATATTTCTATAACATATAGGAGATATTAAAAATAATGGTAAAAATTATGCATATATACAGATTTTTAGTCTGAAAAACAATAGTCAGCAATTCCAAATGGTAAAATACAAGTATGGCAAGCTAGCCCTCTGCTGAAGTGAGAATCAATGGAAGCATCTGATAAAAGTTCTTCCTAAGCTTTCATATTTTGTGATTTAGTTAGAATACAGAGTATATGCAGTCATTGACACTACACTACAAATTAAATACACAAAACCTTATTGTTACAAGTAAATACTTTGTACTAAGATTTAGGATTTTAGGAGTTAAATAATGCGGATTGCTAAAGACATAACAGAACTGATTGGGCGGACTCCTTTAGTTCAACTGAACAAAATTCCTCAAGCTGAGGGAGTAGTAGCAAGGATAGTTGTCAAATTAGAAGGGATGAACCCAGCAGCTTCGGTGAAAGACCGCATTGGGTTAAGTATGGTACTCTCAGCAGAAGCAGCTGGCTCAATTTCCCCTGGAAAAACCATTTTAGTTGAGCCTACCTCTGGTAATACAGGAATTGCTCTAGCGATGGTAGCAGCAGCGCGTGGCTACCGTTTGATTTTGACAATGCCAGAGACGATGAGCCAAGAACGACGGGCTATGCTCAGGGCTTATGGTGCTTCTTTGGAGTTAACACCAGGCGTTGAGGGAATGCGGGGAGCTATTCGCAAAGCCGAAGAAATTGTGGCCAATACTCCTGATGCTTTTATGCTGCAACAGTTCCGCAACCCTGCTAATCCTAAAGTTCACCAGGAAACCACCGCAGAAGAAATTTGGACAGATACAGACGGGGAAGTGGATATCGTCATTGCTGGGGTAGGTACTGGTGGAACCATTACTGGGGTTGCAGAAGTACTCAAACAGCGCAAGCGGACTTTTCAGGCGATCGCAGTTGAACCCAGCAACAGCCCAGTTCTCTCAGGTGGTGAAGCCGGGCCACACAGAATTCAAGGAATTGGTGCCGGATTTATCCCCGATGTTCTCCGCCTAGAATTGGTTGATGAAGTAATTAGAGTCAGCGATGAACAAGCGATCGCTTATGGACGCCGTTTGGCAAAAGAAGAAGGTTTATTATCTGGCATATCCTCTGGTGCAGCTTTGTGTGCTGCAATTCAAGTAGGGAAACGTCCAGAAAATGCCGGGCGGTTAATCGTGATGATTCAACCTTCCTTTGGCGAACGTTACCTCAGCACACCCATGTTTCAAGACTTGTCCTTAGAAACTGCTGGCGTCCGTTAAAGACAGTTCTAGGGGCATACAAATGTATGTCCCTACTTCATGCAAATGAAAATTGTTGTAACTACTAAAGAGTGTTATTTCACCCTTTAGACACCACCAGCAACGTTCTTGCTAACTTCCTGGCAAACTGGAATGCGGATTTGAAACTCCGCTCCCTCGCCTGATTCTGAGGTGCAAGAGAGCGAACCACCATGTTTTTCGGTGATGATTTGGTAACTAATCGACAAGCCCATACCTGTTCCTTTGCCCACAGGTTTTGTAGTGAAGAAAGGATCGAACAGACGTTGCCGAACAGACTCTGGTATACCTAGACCATTGTCTATAATCCGAATTTCGACTTGATGAGCATCAATTTGTTCAGTGTCAATAGTAATAGTTGGAGTTGTTATTTGTGCTTGATTGTTCGCTAATGACTCTTCTAAAGCATCGATCGCATTACTCAACACATTCATAAACACTTGATTTAGCTGCCCTGCATAGCATTCCACTTGGGGCAAGTTGCCGTAGTGTTTAATCAACTCAATACCGACACGATCTGACTTTGCTTTGAGGCGATGTTGCAGAATCATTAGAGTACTATCAATTCCCTCATGAATATTAACGGCTTTAATCTCGGCTTCATCCATGCGTGAGAAAGTTCGCAGGGAAGCGACAATATGGCGAATTCGGTCTGCCCCAACCCACATAGAAGACAGTAGCTTGGGCAGGTCTTCCAGCAGGAAATTTAGATCGATCGCCTCCGCTTCTTCCTGAATCTCTGGGTGGGGAGATGGGTAATGTTTCTGGTAAAGTTCCAGCAGTCCCAGCACATCTTGGGTGTAGGCATTGGCATGAGTTAGGTTGCCAAAGATAAAATTGACTGGATTGTTGATTTCGTGGGCAACGCCAGCTACTAGTTGCCCTAAGCTTGACATTTTCTCAGTCTGCACAAGATGAGCCTGAGTTTGTTGCAATTTATGGAAAGATTTCTCGAGTTGTTCCGCTTTTTCTCGCTCTCGCGTTTCGGATGCTTGCAAAGCTTCATTATTAGCTTCGAGTTCTTGTGATTTAGCTTCTAGTTGTTCCGAGTAAGCTTGCAGATTGGTGTAGAGACGAGCGTTATCGATGGCAATCGAAATTTGTGCTATCAACAGACTCAGCACATTTACCCGTTCTGGGGTAAACGCACCAGAAATGAGATTATTTTCCAGATAAAGAATACCAGTAAACTTGCCAGAGTGAATTAATGGTAAACACAAAATGGATTTAGATTGGTAAGTGGTGATATAAGCATCAGCTGCAAAACGAGAGTCTTTAACAGCATCGCCTAAAACCAGATTGTTTCTGGTTCTTTCGACATAATTGAATAAGGCAATCGGAAGTAAAGGTGAATTAGTTTTATCCTCTGCATTAACAACAACACTAACCTCCTTACCTACAACTATTCCCGTCGCTTCTAGCATCCATTTCTTCTCGTGTTTAGCAATAAAGTAACCTTGTTGAGCGCCAGCATTTTCGATGACATTTTTCATCAATTTTTCGAGCAAGCGACTCAGCACCATTTCTTCTGACAAGACTTGTGAAGCTTTCATCACCGTGATCAAGTCGAGAATTTGGCTGCCTCCGGTAGTCGTAGAGTGGGTTTGAATAGTTTGCAGGTAATTCGTTTGTAGGTTTTCTGGATTTGATTGCACAATCAATTGGGGATAGCGTGCTTCTAAATCTTTGACTTTAGCGATCGCTCCCCAATTGCCATAGGCGTAGTAAGCATTTGTCATGTATGTTTGAGCGATCGCTTCTTTACCCCATGACAAATAGAATTTGGCAGCGAGTTCGTGGGCGAGTGCTTCTTCGTTGATATATTCGTTTTGTTTGGCAAGTGTGATCGCGCGATCATACATCTCGATGGCTTCGATTTTTTCCCCTAAAACACGATGCCGTTCTGCCTCTACTAGATAAAATTTGTGTAATTGATTCATTGGGGCATGATGCGCCCATTTTTGCATTTTTTCTTGATTAGCTTGGACGCGATCGAGAATTGCCTTTTGCTCTGACTCTTGGCGATCGAAATATACTGCTAGCTGTACTAAAGAATCGTAAAAATGGAATAGAGGAACAACAGGTAATCCTATCACTACGTCCAAATATTTCTCTGCTATGACAGTATTTTCAATCGCTTCTGAGTAATTTTCAAACCAATAACTAAGTAAAAGTTTGTTCCAATATATGTAGGCAACTCCCAATCTGTCGTTCGCTTGCTCGTGTAATAGAAACGCAATCTGCTCATCGCAGGCTTCACCCTTTAGAATGCAGGGATTTTCACTTTTTCCGAGCAGATTTAATGTAGCCTGCCGATAGGTTTCTAGATAATGAAGCGGTGTTTCTTGCTTGATTTTATGAATAGCATCTCTATTGATTGCCATCTCTTTTTCAAGGACAGTCAGTTCTTTGCCGCTAAAGTAAGCCAAATAAGAGTACATTAGTAGACCATAAGCAGCAAATTCTAAATCACCTGTCTCCAGTCCGCTAGAGTAAACTGACAGCAAAGGTTCTAGGGTTTCTCTCAGATGATCTTTCCAAGGTCGGATAAATGTATTTACTATCAGGAGTGTCTTGGCTTTGATTTCTTGAGCATTTAACTTTGACACTAGAGTTAAAGCCAATTGACCGAACTGATAACCTGAATCAATATCTCCTACAACTCCGCAAAGAAGAAGACCATAATTGGCATAAGCAAAGGGAGAAACAGAAGCATTACCATATTGAACGGATAAATTTACTTGTTTGCACACCGTCAATGGAACCAGTGCTGGCGCAGCCATGTATGCAGGAGCGAAGATACTTGACATGAGCCTCATAGCTGCTAATTTATAGCGATCGCTCATTTGAGGCAAATCAATTAAATCCTCAATTCGCCTTCCACTCAAAATTGCCGCAGTTTCCCCTAGTGCCTGCCCAATATCTGATGGGTTCGGCTCTTGGGGAAACTCCACCCCTAAGAGCTTTAAAACTTGTAGCCCCGTATTAACTGCTTCTAGCAGCCTGTTTTGCCCTATGTAAGCTTGGATCTGGACTTCATACACATTCACTTTCTCCAACAGCGTTTTGGCGCAGTTTTGCACTACCTCAACGAACCTCTGCATTCCTTCAAAATCACCGTTTAAAAAAGCTGCTTCTGCTGCTTCCTCATGCAGTGCTAATGTTAGGTCATACTGAGTGTGCCAACTATCTTCTGCTAACAATCCTAAACCGACTTGCAAATATTTAACGGCAGAATCATGCGCTGTAGCAGCTTTTGCTCTTTGACCTGCGATAAGATTGAGTTCAGCAAATTCATATTTTTCTGTTTCAAATATCAGTAAATCAGCACCGTAATTGAGTTGATTAACTAAAGCAAATATATTTTCTTTGCGTTCTTCTGATGTAGTATTTAGCAGCAGTAATTGACCAATTTTCAGATGCGTTGCTTTCTTCTGCTCATCAGGAATCAGAGAATACGCTGCTTGCTGTACTCGGTCATGTAAAAATTTGTAATCAACTTTGACATCTGTTAAAGCAATTCCCCCTAATTCCTCCTGGCTAAACGCTAAGGGAATTTTGTAATCCTGATTTAACGGCAGAATTAACCCAGCTTTCAGGGCTGACCACAATTGCGCCGCAGTTGTTAGAGAAGATGCTTCGTTAACGATCGCTAATACATCCAGATTGAACGTGTTGCCAATACAAGCAGCCAGTTTGAGTACTTCTTGCGTTTCTAGAGACAGTTTACGAATATTTCTCGCCGTCAGTTCAACCACATTCAGGTCAGTAAGACCAATCGCTTGAATATGTTGGATATTCCACTGCCATACTCCTGAATGGAACTCATACGTTAACAAGTCTTCTTGATGTAGAGTTTTCAGCAGTTGCGTTAAGAAGAAAGGGTTTCCTCCAGTTTTGTGAAACAGTAATTCTGCTAGTGGTTTGCTGGCTTCTGTGTCATTCAACGTATCGCTAATTAACGCTTCCACATCCGTTAACTGCAATGGTGTCAAGACGATGTTATCTATCACCGCACTAGAAGATTGAATTTTGTCCAAACTCATCATAAGCGGATGGGTGGGCGATACTTCATTATCCCGATACGCGCCGAGTAACAATAAATATTTGCGCTCGCTATCCGTCATCAATAGCTCAATTAAGTTCAGCGATGCCGAATCTGCCCACTGCAAATCATCCAAGAAAAGAACCAGAGGATGATCTTGGGTCGTGAATACGCCAATGAATTGCCCAAAAACGCGATTGAAACGATTTTGAGATTCAGCCGCACCCAGTTGTGTTACGGGTGGCACAGTTCCAATAATTAGTTCGACTTCGGGAATCACATCGATCATGACTTGCTCATTCTCTCCCAACGCGCTTAGGAGTTTCTCTTTCCAAACTTGGATTTGGGCTTCGCTTTCGGTGAGTAATTGCCCAATTAAAGATTGGAACGCCTGAATCAATGATGCATAAGGAATATTGCGCTTGAACTGATCAAACTTGCCTGCAATGAAATAACCTCTTGCTCCCACAATCGGTTTATGAACTTCATTGACGACACTCGTCTTTCCAATTCCCGAATAACCAGAGACGAGCATGAGTTCGCTGCTACCACCTGCCACACGCTTAAACGCAGCCATCAATGTTGCTACTTCTGCTTCGCGTCCGTATAGCTTTTGCGGAATCAAAAAATGCCCCGATTTATCCTGTCTTCCCGGTACAAAGTTTTCAATCTTTCCAGTCGTTTGAAGTTGAAACAAACATTCCTCTAAATCCGCTTTCAGCCCCCAGGCGCTTTGATACCGTTCTTCTGCTGTTTTCGCTAATAATTTAAAAATAACTGCACTAATCGCTTCTGGCACATCTTCCAGAACGCGACACACGGTTTCGCTACAAGGTGCGGCTGGTATTTTGGCAATGTGAGAGTGAATTAACTCCATCGGATCAACAGCTTGAAAGGGCAAAATACCCGTCAGCATTTCATATAAAGTGACACCCAGCGAATAAAAATCGGTGCGATAGTCAACCGCTCGATTCATTCTGCCGGTCTGCTCAGGTGACATATACGCAAGCGTACCCTCAAGCAAATTAGGATTGCTCAAGGTGGGATTTTCTTTATCAAGGCGCGAGGAGATACTGAAGTCAATCAGTTTGGCTTCCCCAGAATCGGGGTCAATTAAAATATTGTGCGGCTTAATATCTTTGTGAATAATCTGTTGGGCGTGCAGTTCTCCTAAAATATGTGCTAGATTAATCCCCACTTTGAGGAAAGTAATCAAGGTGGTTGTTTGAGTTGCAATCAGTTCTTGGAGCAAGCAACCTGGGATGTCTTCCAAAACCAAAGCCAGTCCATGCTGATAATTCTTCAACTCGTAGGCTTTAACAATGCCAGGAATTTGCAGAGGCTCAATAATTTGATATTCGTGGCGCAGTCGAGCTATGTCTTCTAAGAGTGGATGTTCGCACAAGAGAGTTTTGACAATGACAGAGACATTATCGGTTTCTCGCCGTCCACGATAAATGACGGTTTTACTACCGGAGTGAAGGGTTTCGAGGAGTTGATAACCAGATAAAGTAGCTGTCATTGTTTTTTATTCTTGCAATATTAAGCATACTTACTATGCCCATGCAAGTTTAGCTTTGTAACATTTGTGACAAAACTCAGCATAGTTTCACGAGATGTTACAAAGATCACTCCAAAATTGTTCAGAGCATCGTCGCATCTTAGCCCCCTCCCGGCTTGCGGGGAGGGGGTTGGGGATGGGGTTTAGTACCTACTCAACAGAGAACTGCTATATCTTGTACTAATGTTTACAGTTACCTTGCTTTTGGTGTTCATGACCATGTTCATGATGATGACCATGACCGTGGGAACAGCCTTGCAAATTCTCCTTCATCAGATTGTCGCTGATTTGTTGCAAAGATTCATCCACAGCTTGTAAGCCAATCCAAGCATCAATTTTTTGTACATCAAATCCTACCTCGCGCTGTTCGCCTACTTCTAACAAAGGACGGCGAATCAACAACGGCTCTTTCAGCATCAGTGCCAAAGCGGTTTGTTCATCCACTTTTTCAGGAACCACCTCACCAGATTTTACCTTTGGAGCGGAAGGATTAAACCATTCGGCTACGGGGCGATCGCCAAAAAACGAACGCAAACGCTCAACTGTCCACGGTTCTGTTAGCAGGTTGTATGGTATTACCTCGTGACCAGCAGCTGTTAGCAAAACTTTTTGCTTAGTACCACCTTTACAGCCTGGTTTGCTATAAAAAATTACCCTTGCCATTCAACTACCTCTTAGTAGAATACTATTCGTTTTTAGGGGCGCACAAATGTGCGCCTCTACCGCGTGATGCTAAAAGTTTTTAGCACTACACTTAACTGGGTCAAACTCAAATCTCTCATTTGGATCAGTTTCACCGTAGATATTAAAAGTCACAGTTGGTTCATCGCCCACTGCTTCTACACAGTGAATTGCATCGGGAGTGAAGCTAATAATATCCCCTGGAAATAGAGTTATCTCTCCCGTCTGCTCAATTTTGTCCTGAAATTCTGGGCTAGGAGTGCGTCGCCAAAAACTATTTTTCTCCTGGCCTTGTAAGACCGCCACTATTCCCCACGTCCCATGATTATGAATGTTTGATCGGGTTCCAGGTGCAAATGTTACTGTTTGCACAGTCAACGGAAAACCCAATTCATCATATAGGAGTAAAACAGAGGTTCCTGTTTTGGGCGAAGGCTCTAAACGTTGACTTCGCACCCAGTAGGAATTTACTATCAAACGCCTTACGAGCATTCGGATTTCTGGTAGACGACTGCTTTCGTCATCCACACTATTGAGAACATCTTCTACCTCAGTTAAAAACCGATAAAGGCGGTAATTTTCTCTCAACAAATCCCATGCTCTTACAGATTTACAGCCTTGATACTGACCGTCCCCCGTTAGCAGCCAATCCCTACCTTTCATAACTTTTAAATTGATAGCTGAGAAGATTGGATGATAATAATCGGAGAGACATTAGGAACCTTATTATCTCCAGGAACTTTAGTGGGTATGGTGATAGGAGGAAAGATAGAGTTGCTATCAGTAGCTGCTCCTAATAGGGAGTAAGAGGAATATGATGTGGTAGATAACCAATTGTTCATGATTTTTCACCAAAAGGGCATTGGGAATTGGGAATTGGGCACTTGTACTGAGCGACTCGTGCCGAGCGGAGTCGAGGTAAGTCGTTGGCGCAGCCTTGAGTAGAGAAGTATTGGGCATTGAGAATGAGACATGAGTTATTCTCCTTGTCCTCATCTCCCCACTCTTTCTTGTCCAGAAGTGCATTGACTAATTAATCATCTTCTTCTGCTGAACGTGTCAAAATATCCAGGAGAATACCGGCTCCAAAATCATGCTTTTCGTCTATCTCTTTGACTTTGGCGCTGATTTCTTTTGCCTGCTCAATTTCTCCTAAGTTGGCTAGCACTAATCCAGAAGCAGCATAAGCATTTAAGTACAATCGAATTTGTGGATCTTCTTTGCGATTGACTAATATAGGCTTAAGTTGCTCCCAGTCATCAGGCAATTTTTCTACTTCTTTAATTTTATCTAATAATTTAACTGTTGTTTGCAGTGCAAGAGAATAATTATTTTTATAATAGAAAAATCTATATGCTGCTACTAACACATCTGTATTCTCACCAGTTTGGGCTAAAGCTTGTTGAATATATTTTTCCGATTCTGATGTGTTATCCCAATTTTGTGCAGCTAAAATTAAGAGATTTTTAACGTCATCTGGAACCTGGAACCATGAGAATTGGTTTGTATTAGCTTGCATCACAAATTTATTGGTGAGTGGGGAGTAGGGAATGGGGAGTGGGGGAGATGAGGGAAATAATTAATGCCCAATGCCCAATGCCCCATGCTCTATTTAAAACAAAGTTAGAACGTACACCAGGGTAAATAGAACAATCCAAATAATGTCTACGAAGTGCCAGTAAATTTCTGTCATTTGGATGAAAGTATGATTGGTTGCAGAATATTCACCGGGAAGACGCGATCGCCACAATGCACGTAAGATCAATAACAGTCCCACGAAAACGTGCAAACCGTGGAACCCAGTCATGATATAAAAGCAGTTGGCGAAGACGTTAGTAGTCAGTCCGTATCCTAATGTTGAGTACTCATAAACCTGACCACCTAAGAAAATTGCCCCCATGATTGCGGTAATTGCGTACCATAGTTGCATTCCCTTGACATTATTCTTTTTAATCGCCGTATCACCGAAGTGAATGACGAAACTACTAGACACTAGGATAATGGTGTTAATCGTCGGCACGAGTAGTTCTACTTCACTTCCTTCTGGAGGCCAAACTGCTGTAGTACCCCGAAAAAACAAATAAGTGGCAAAAAATCCCCCAAACATAAGGGATTCAGAAGCGAGGAACGTCAACAACCCCCAAACTCTTAAATCTGGATGTTCTTCGTGTCCTGCACTGTGATCTTCGCTTGTGGTTGTAGCTATAGTCATAGATTTTTTGACAATATTATGCGCTGCGTCTGTTGTGGAAGCTTGAATGAAGAATGAAGTGTGAAGCGGCAAAATTTTCATTCTTCATCCAAAATCCTTGTTTAACTCAACTCTTCACTTGTTCAGGAATTCTCAAAATTCCGAGTTTCGAGTTCTGAGGCTCAAGTTCCGAGTTCTGAAGCTCAAGTTCCGAGTTCTGAAGCTCAAGTTCCGAGTTCTGAAGCTCAAGTTCCGAGTTCTGAAGTTCAAGTTCCGAGTTCTGAAGCTCAAGTTCCGAGTTCTGAAGCTTAAGTTTTGAGTTCCAAGCTTGAAGTTCCGAGTTCTGAAGCTCAAATTCCGAGTTCTGAAGCTCAAGTTCCGAGTTCTGAAGCTCAAGTTTCAAGTTCTCAAATCAAATGACTAGAAATTGCAGCCAGCTTGAGAGCGATCGCATCACTCACTCTACTACCTAAGCACTAACTTCCGGTGTTGCAGATGGCTGTACTTCATTACTATGACTATGACCGTAGTCATAAGGGCCATGAGTCACAACCGGCAACACTTCCCAGTTTTCAATTGCAGGTGGTGAGCTAGTTGTCCATTCTAAAGTCAAAGCTTGCCAAGGATTATCACCAGCCAAAGGCCCTTTCAACCAACTGTAAATCATGTTGATGGCGAAAGGAATTACCGATATCCCCAAAACAATTGAACCGAAGGTACAAATTTGATTGAGGTCGATAAATTGCGGATCATACATTGCCACCCGTCGGGGCATTCCTTTTAAACCCAACTCGTGCATGGGTAAAAAAGTTAGATTTGTGCCGATGAAGGTGAGGGCGAAATGAATGCGTGCCAAGCTTTCATTCAGCATTCGTCCGGTCATTTTGGGGAACCAGTGATAAATGCCGGCGTAGATGCCAAACACGGAACCGCCAAACAGAACGTAATGGAAATGTCCAACTACATAATATGTGTCGTGGACGTGAACATCAAAGGGGGCTGTTCCCATCGTCACACCACTTAAGCCGCCCATGACAAACATGGACAACAAGCCAATGGCGAAAAGCATCGCACCTGTGAAGCGGATTTTACCACCCCAAAGGGTAGCAACCCAAGCAAAAATCTTCACGCCAGTGGGAACTGCAACTATAAGAGTGGAGATAGTGAAGAACATCCGCATCCAGCCGGGTGTGCCACTGGTAAACATGTGGTGTACCCAGACAAACAAACCGACAACGCAGATGGCTACACTAGAATAAGCGATCGCTTTATAACCAAAGATTGGCTTACGGGCGTGAACTGGAATTACCTCCGACATGATGCCGAAGATGGGCAGAATCATTAAATATACTGCCGGGTGAGAATAAAACCAGAATAAGTGTTGATAAATTACAACGTTACCGCCTGCATCTGGTTTAAAGAAGGAAGTACCAAAGTTGAGGTCAAACAATAGCAGAACTAAACCAGCTGCTAATACAGGTGTGGAGAGCAATGCTAGAATAGAGGTTGCCAAGATTGCCCAGCAAAATAGGGGAACTTGATCCCATTTCATGCTAGGAACCTTCATCATCAAAATGGTGATTACAAAGTTCAGTGAACCCAAAATTGAAGAAGTTCCCACCAAGACGATCGCAAGTATCCACATAGTTTGAGCGATTGGCGCTGTCACCAAACTCAAAGGTGGGTAAGCTGTCCAACCAGATTGCGAACCGCCAAAAATGAAACTACCTAATATGAGTAATCCTGCTGGTGGGTTTAACCAAAAGGCGATCGCGTTCAGCTTCGGGAAAGCCATATCCCTAGCACCAACCATCAACGGCACTAAATAGTTACCAAATCCGCCAATAGCACTAGGAACAATCCACAGGAAGATCATGATCGTCCCGTGATTGGTCATGAAAGCGTTATACAGATTGGGGTCGAGTACGTCTGCATCTGGTGTTGCTAATTCGACACGCAGAGCGATCGCCATCAGTCCGCCGATGAGATAGAACACAAACGCCGTCACCAGGTATTGAATACCAATAACCTTGTGGTCAACATTAAATGTAAAATAGTCTTGCCATTTCCACGCCTTCGGATGAGAGGTGTGGCCAGCCACCATTTCCGGTTTCTTTCCTTCTGGTGGAGTATTTCGTGGAAATTCTACCTGCGTCATATTTTTATCCTTTGTCATTTGTTGTTTGTCCGTTGTCTTTTGTCCTTTGTCATTCGTCAGTTATTAATGACCAATGACCAATGACTAATGACTAATGACCAATGACCAATGACTCTAGAGTTGCTGCACTAATTCCCATATCGTGGGTGTGAGGTGCGAGAAACTCTGATGTTGATAAGTCGGCTGGATTAATTGCAACGACTTGATTTAAATTTTGCTGTCGAGCAATCTGGTTTTCTGTCCGCCAGTTATCATATTCTTCTGGTGTGTGGACAATTACTTGTGTCCGCATTGAACCGTGATAACCACCGCACAACTCAGCACAAACTACGGGATATGTACCTGGTTTGGTAGCGACAAATCGTAGTTCGGTAGGGATACCGGGAAGTGCATCTTGTTTCAAGCGGAAGTTTGGCACCCAGAATGAATGAATTACATCTTGTGCTGAAAGGTTGAGTTGTACATCAGCACCAACGGGTATGTGCAATTCCCCAGAGGTAATGCCACTATCAGGGTAATTAAATAACCAGGCGTATTGTATGCCTTTGACATCAACAACTAAGTCGGCTGGTTTGTTTAGAGTTTGAGGAGACGCGCCAATACCGATTGTTGGGGCGATCGTTGGGGCAGTTGTTGCTTCAGTATCGCTTAATGTAGCTGCAATAGCCGTTCCCGGCTGATGAGCAACATGAGCTGCTGAATGAGGATGACCGACAGGCTCAAAACCGCCCATTCGGTTAAAAACATCTACACTGTAGATGCCCAAGCCGAGAACAATCACTGTTGGGATTGCTGTCCAAAAGATTTCTAAGGGAACGTTGCCTTCTACTCGCACGCCATCGGTATCATCACCGCGACGGCGACGAAACTGAATCAAAAAAAGTACAATTGTTCCTTCTACCACTAAGAAGAGTGCGATCGCAATGGTAAACATGACGTTAAAAAAACCGTCTACCAAAGGCGCTTGTAACGATGCTTGCACCGGCATCAAAGTGTGATTCTGACCAATCCAAATACTGATTGCTGTAACTACTATCCCAGCAACCAGAGTCCATAGTGAAACAGGAACTTGTTGCATACATGCTACCTGTGTAAACAGTTTTTAAAGGTGTGATTTTCTGGTATTAGGTATTAGGGGAGAGGTTACAGGTTACAAGTAATAGGAATTCATCTATTCCCTGTAACCTGTACCCCATTCCCTTGTTCTTTCCCCATTCCCTATTCCCCATTCCCTTTTCACTTATTAACTTTCTAACGTGCAGCCATAAAAAATGGGGGAAACTTCCAGATTTTTTCCATATCTTTCCCCCAGAAAATTACAAATTATATTTTAACTCCTATGAAAAAGTTAGCCCCCTGCTCCCAGAAAAGCTAGTTGTTCCAAGAGGGCACTGTTAGACCTAATATTGATTAGGCTATATTAGCAGCAAGTTTAAATTTGTTAATAGCTAACACTTTGCGATTTACGGATTTGTTTACGGTGAACTATTTATTAGTTCAAGTAAATATTTAGTATTCCCCTCAAGTTACCTTGCCTAGCGCATTTGCGCTTTCTCTAAACAGTGCCTCCTTGAATGAACAACAATTTTGACTAACTTCAAAAACTTTAGTTGTTTAATGCAACATGCGTGTAGCAATTCTTGGGGCAAATCCGTGAACACGCTTCACAACCAATACAGTTTTCTGGAGAAGTAACTGCCATTACTTTCCGTTCAATTTCTTCATCATCTTCATCTTCTACAAATTCACCTTCTTCATTGAGCGCCTTCAAACCTAGCACGTTGTACCCGCAGACTTTAACGCATCTGCCACAGCCGATACATTTGTCCTTGTCAATTTCTTGAGCAAATTTTGGTGTCCAAGCTTTACCGCCAAATGTCAAACCTGTTAGTTGTGCCATGAATAAATCCTCGGCATTTTTGCCTGTCAATCTGTTTGTGCATTAATCATCATATTATCCTAACCTTTTATTCTTTTGTATTCAAAACTTACTTTTTGATCATCAATTTTCGATGACTTTGAACACAAAATAACATTGTTTTTAATTTCAAATTATAGATAAAACTTATTGATAATAATTGTCTAGTCGTAGGAGGGGAAAGTAACCCGTCCATACTCTGTGTTGGTGACAAAAAGGATAATTATTATTTCCAGCAGATACAACTATCTTCACAAGAGTGATGATATTTTTTTTCAAATATTTTTAGGATTAGGCGGATTAGTATATCTAAATAGTATTGGTTTATACAAAAAAGAATGTTCGATAGTTACATTTTTATATATGCAATATGTATTTTAAAAGCCAACAATTTCTGATTTACGCTTAACTAATCTATTTATATAAATGATGACAAAAGATATTATTTGTTTATCTACAAGAAAGTAAAGCTAATTATGAAGGAACTGTAAACTTGGTAGCAGAATATTATCATGCATTAAATATTAAAATCATTAATAAATCAGATGAAATTCCAATTAGAACATGATTCAAGATTTTCCAAAAACACTTCATGGTTAAAGCTAAGATGTTCATTAAATGTAAATTTAAATAAATATTAAGATTTTTTATAAGCTCGGTACGAACAAATTAATCATTATTTTTATGAAATGTATAGTTAATAAATAAATTTTATCCGGCTCAGTTTTAAAGCCTTAAATAGCTTCCAATTGGATGCAAATAATGTGGATGTGGGGAGTGAGTGTGGTGAGAAAAGATTATTCTCGCCAGAAAGATAATGTGGTAGCGAGTCATGAATGAACAGGACTCATCCAGGGGAGACCTGAGCCAGACATCTCAACGATTAGAGTGGGAAAAGAGCCAAATGCCTTATACAATTCCTAACAACAGTTGCGTTGGATGTGACAACTGCCGCCCCCAATGTCCTACGGGTGCAATCAGAATAGAGGACAATGAATACTGGATTGATCCTGGTCTTTGTAATAATTGTGAGGGCTATTATTCAGAACCGCAATGTGTAATAGCTTGTCCAACTAATTCTCCGATTCCTTGGCAGTCAAAAAAGGGGAGATGCAAAATAGAACCGAGAGATGCTAGCAGTTTAGACTTGTTTTCTAACGGCAAGAATAATCCATTTGCTTCAGCGATCGCAATTTGGGAAGCTTGTAATGTACTAGCGCAGCGAACATCTCTACATTGGGAAACCGATGAAGACGGGTATCTATGTTATGGGCGACAAATCAATCAAGGCCGAGGTGCGATCGCTTTTCACATCCAAGATCCATTTAAAGTTAACGACAAAGCTACGGATATAGCATCAATTGAGGGGCTTGACATCAGAGCCACTTGCATACATCTGATTTTTGCAGCCTATGCTACAGCCTTAGAGCAACCTTGGGAACAAGAATTTGCGATCGATGAGCGACAAATCGAGAAATATTTGGGGATGGAGAAACGCAAAGACTTAAGCAAAGCTGCCAAGCTAGCTTTAATGAAAAATATCGTTCAGCAAGCTTGCTCGTTGATTATCTCCATTGACTGGCCCCAACAAGGCCGAATTAACGGATTCTCTATTACAGGTAGCCGCTTATGGCACTTAGTAGATATTCAGCATCACTTTCAAGAAGACAATCTTGGATGCAAATATCTTATTGGGCTAACTTTTAAAGTAAAAGCAGGTATTTGGGCACAATATTTCTTAAACAAACAAGCATGTAAAGAGCGAACCGCATTCTATCAATACGGCAGTCTTCCCAAAACGCTGCTAACCACAGTCATGAGCATTTGGCAGCAACATGAAGGCGCAGTCCGACTAATGCTGTGGTTGCTGTTTAAAACCAAAATGGGTAAGGAACAACGCATTACGATTCCTACCTTGCTGCGTATTGCTTACGGTGAAGAAAAAGTTGCCCTTGCATCCAGACAACGAGAAGAACGCAAACGTCTACTGCGAACCTTTGAAAGCGATTTGGAAATTCTCAATCACTATGGAATGAAACCACTTTTCGATCCAGTTACCTATCCGCCAGAAATTCAACCTTTATGGGCCAAGTTAATTGATCTTCCTGAAGATCCAGATGAAGCATTGGAATTTTGGACTAATGACGGTGGCGCTGAAACTCGCCTCACAGACACAGGACCCCGTGGTAAATGGAATCTCTTAATGAATGCGCGGATTTTGGCTTTTGAACTCCCACCAGAATGGGAACAGCAAATATCAGAATCAGAAAAGAAGAAAACAAGAACTGCTAAAGCCAAAAGGAAACCCAAAGCTACAAGCGATTTACTGGGTGAACAGATTTTGCAAGCACGAAAAAATTTGAATCTCTCTCAAAGAGAATTGGCAAAACTTACAGGTAAAAGCCAAAGCTGGATTCGAGATATCGAAAATGGTCGTTTAAAAGCCAAATTAGAAGACCAAGTACTTTTGCGAAAAGTCTTAAATATGACTTAATCTTGATTCGGAATTTAAACGCAGAGGGGAGGCAGCGCGTTGCGGGGGTTCCCCTCTGCGTTTAAAAACTCTTCTCTTTTAAGTACTATAACTCATCACCTTACTAGAAGTAAGCCAAAGACTACCGACAGCATATTTAGTAACTACCAACTCTCGTGTAGCATTGCATGAACTCTTTAGTTGTTGAGTCTTAGTTTCATCTTTGATAAGTTTAGCCTGGTAAGTGTAGAGAGAACCAGAAGGTTGTTCAAAACTTAGCTCACCCAAAATAGTTTTATTGTCTAGACTTTGCTCCAAAATTTTGCCTGTAACTTTGTTTTTAAACCAATCCCATCCATTGCAGAGGATTAGTTCTTTTTCCAAAATCTGAAGTGCAGCAGGCAGAATTCCCCAGCCTCGATAGACTTTATTTAAGCATTGAATATCGCCAGTCCGAGTCAAAACCGATCTAAATGAATCTACATCAAGACGACCGTAGTATCTCCCTTCTGGCAAGTCGATGACTGTTGGTGCAAACCGATGTCCACCAAAGTGCGATGATTTCCAAATTCGCACTTTGTCTAAGCAAAAATCAGCATTACTCTCTGTAATTTTGAAGTAAAAAGGAGCGCCATATCTAGCACAGCACTTATCATGGCTACCGTGGGTACAAACTAGAATATCTTTAGTCGCACTGGTTTCTACCTCATAATTAGAACTGATACCCCATAACCATTTTTGGACAACTGCTGCTACTTGCTCAATATTTCCTAGCTTAAACTCTTGCTTATGGTATCCATTACTAAGCCCCTCTTTTTTTTGATAAATCAAAAGCGTAGTGTGGTTTACTTTGTGTGATACATCATTAGCAATTAAAAGGAATCTAATCGATACTTTAGCACGCTTCACTTCCTCTACCAAAATTCTTAAATTTTGGGGTACCCATTTGGAATTAAAAGCTTCTGATGTCCAAGGTAAAGGACACTCAACTAAAATATAAGTTTGATAATTGGTGGCGCTACCAATAACATCTTCTCCCGCTTGCTGTGAATTGTCAGAACAAAAAAAACTATTCATCTCGCTGTACTCATTAGCGTATTTTAGGACAAAAGGTATTACACAATACAAGTGTGTTCTTAGCTACAATATCCTTGGCTAAAGGAGATAAAAAAGAACAGTATTCATTCCTAGTTAAAACTAGGTAGCCAATTTATAACATCATTATTAATCGAGGTCTTTCCGGTTAATAAACTCTCCACAATAAAGATAAACAGTGTCAAGATAGATTTTTCCGTATGAGGGGCGTTAATTTTGTATCTAGTTTTATTGTTATTTGGTATTTTATAAATTTTCACTTGCTGAAGCCCGACTTTTCTGAACTTGGTTTTTGGACCAAAATCAAATATGTTCAATGTTGTGCGATCGCTTGTTACTCTCTAAGCGATTAACTTGCTTATAATATCAATGTAACTGATATTACAATCAAATATATTCCTCGCAACAACATAGTTATTTAAAGTTTTGCTGAAGTTATTTTCATAGCTACTAGTTAAAGTTCTTGTTTGTACACATAAAGATATAATTTTCTGTTGATTTTGTGAGTTAGATATTCCTAAAGATAGATGCAAAAACACCTGACAAGCAGATAATCGCTTCGTAAGCCAATACTGTTTTAAAAAAATTTTATCTGCTGTTAATGTATTTATCCATACATATATTGCAAATAATTCTCAATTAGATTAGAAAAAATAAAAACAATTAAATTAGGGGTAAATGCTTTATTGCCCCATATTTAATACGCGGTAAGTTAATGATCAAAAATAATGACTAATTTTTAGCAGCGTCACTGAAATCAACATTAACTAACCTGGTATTTACCCTTTTAGCTAATCTAACTTCCTGAAGCTTATGTCAGGGTTTGATTATATGCATCTATTTTGACTGTAGCTGAACTCAATAATAAATGCAAGTATTTGAGAATTTTTATAGTTTCTTTACCATTTTTTGCCTCTAGAAGGTTGCGTAGATCAAGATTAACGGGCATTTTATAGTGGAGATAGCTCGCTTAAGCAACCATTGATTCTTTCAATATAATAGATATTTTGCAATTGTGACAAATTGTTGCCAATAAGGGTACGCGGCTGTACGCCCCTAGTAATCCAAAGATTTTTAATTATGGCGATCGCATATTTCTATTTTCATGCAGAATTGAATTATTTTTTACCACGGCATCATAAGCAGGTAAAAATCTCTCATATTTTTGAGGAGAGAAGCTCCATTAAGGACATGATTGAGTCTTTGGGTGTTCCTCATCCTGAAGTTGATTTTATAAACGTTAATGGTGAATATGTAAATTTTTCTTACATAGTTTTAGATGGAGATACTATCAATGTTTATCCAATTTCAGCTAGGGATACTATTATACCAAGCATTTCTGTTCTGCCAAAACCCCTCAGTATTATCCGCTTTGTTTTAGATATCCATTTGGGGAAGCTTGCGACATCTTTACGACTTTTAGGTTTTGATACTTTATACAGCAATGACTATGAGGATGAAAAATTGGCGGAAATATCCTACAGCCAAGCACGGATTCTCTTGACTCGTGATAAGGGTCTATTAATGCGTAGTTTGGTAAGGTATGGGTATTACGTTAGAAATACTAACCCTCAAGAACAAATCTTGGAAGTACTGCAACGTTTTGACTTGTTTAAATTAATCTCACCATTTAAACGGTGTTTGCGCTGCAATGGATTATTAGAACCTGTAGATAAACAATCTATTATTGACGAATTACCAGAAACTGTACGATCGCAGATTGATCAATTTCAGCGTTGCCAAGACTGCGATCGCATTTATTGGAAAGGTTCCCATTATGAACGGTTGCAACAATTTATTGACGAAGTGCTGGACTCAAGAACAGGTGAGTAAGTCAATAATTATCAATCCAATTGCAAGCTGCTTGCACCGGGGATGTTAGCAAAATCACCAACATTTTCTGGGCTTTCTTCTTGACTATTAAAAGCATTCTTAATGGGGTCATCCTCGATCTGTCCGCTAACTTCTTCCGCTGCAAGGGGAGCCGCCTCCTTCTGCTCATCGAGATTGATAGAGCGAGGAGGTTCTTTGGCGTGAGACAAATCAATAATTGGATGTTGTTGCTCGGAACTCATGAGTTTCTAAAGAATAATGTGGTTTTCTCTAGTGTTAAATGTATCTTGAGCGCAAACATCTTTCCTGAGAAAGAAACCATGTTTTGTAATGGTATAGATAGAAGGAGTATAAAAGACTATGACAATTATCCTAGCTCTCGATTTTGGCGGAACTAAGCTGGCGGCTGCATTGGTAAATATCGGCTCGAGAAAGTGGTTGCGTTATGAACGTCGTCTCTCGCCAGCTAATGCAAATGCTAGTACTGACTTGGAAATTATGCGATCGGTTATTTACTCATTGGTACAAGACGCAAAACCTGCTGGGGAAATTTTGGAGAAGGAAGCGCAGAGGCGCGGAGGACTCAGAGATGGAGAGGTTTTGAGGGGTTTGGGGGGGAGAATTGTTGGCAAGTGGTGCGTCAGGTGGCGCGGGAGACGGCTTTACCAGAAGTTGATTTTGAAATTGTCCCAACGATTTTGGGGGATGATGCACCGTTGTGGGGGGCGGTGGCTTTAGCAGAAATGGGGATGGCTTGAAAGACAATCACTTTCCTGTGTTTTTTAAGTTAATTATTAGATTTTTAACTAAAAGCTATCAGATTAAGTTCTTGTAAATAAGACACATAGTAAGAAATTTGCAGTAACGAATTACCTTTTTCGTTTCCTTCGTACACGAAGGATAGTTTATGGAGTCTTCATCAAACAAGCTCGTCTGTAAAAAACTAGTTAAGAATGTGGTGAAATTAAAGAATAATTAATCATTTCAGCTGACTATTACTGCTGAATACCCTGGCGAAACTCTCTAAGCGCTTCCAAGGGAGACGACAACAAAATACAACGATTGAGCAGGGATAAATCTAATTCTGGTAATAGCTCACTTGTAACAACTTTCTCATATTCTTGCTCTCGTAAGCAGTAAACTTCAATCGTGCCATCTTCCCAAAACCAAACTTCTGGGACTCCCATTAATTTGTACTTCTGTAACTTTATGGGACTACCGCTAGTAATCACTACTTCAATGCACAAGTCTGGTACAGGTTTGTCCATTCCAAAGCAATAAGATAAATCTGCTTGATATTCTACTATCTCAGGAATAACCTGGCTAAAACTCCCACTGGGAAAAAATTCAATGCCCTGTTCCAAGAAATACTGCCCCAAGAGCAAACCAGTTAAACACTTAATTGCCTCATGAGGCTTGCCAATACTCACAATTTCTAAGATACCCTCACAATAAAACAACCGCACTCCCGGTACATTTTCAAAGCTAGCTTGAATCGTTTTAAACTGTTCCCAACTTAATCCATGTTTGAAGAAGTGTTGTTCTTCTGGGAAGTTAACAGCATTTTCTAACGTTTGAGTCATAATATTTTTTACTCTCGCAGTTAGTACTCACGAAATTTATCTTATTTCCATCCTAAATCAAAACCAAATTATCCCGGTGAATCACGGTTTCCACACCCGCATAGCCTAAAATTGCGGAAATTTCCCGCGAATGACAGCCGCGAATCTTTTGCAATTCATCGCTGTTGTAATTCACAAGTCCTCTAGCAATTTCGTTACCGTTTATGTCACACAATTGCACTGCATCCTGTGTGCGAAACTCTCCTTCTACTAGCTTAATTCCAGCTGCTAATAACGATTTTCCCCCTAGAGAAATTGCCGCGATCGCACCTTCATCTAAATACAATTTACCCACAGGTAAAAGTCCGTAAGCTATCCAACGTTTACGCGCCGAAGTTGGTTCAGGTTGCGGTTCAAAATGCGTCCCAATCAGTTCACCTTGGATAATTTTTTCTATATTCTGGGGAAATCGCCCTTGGGTAATTACGGTACGAACTCCAGCAGCGATCGCAATTCTCGCAGCCGAAATTTTTGTTACCATACCGCCAGTGCCCCACTGAGAACCTTGGGAACCTGTTTGTATTTGTAATTGAGCTAATTCCTTAATACTACTCACTAAAGCGATCGGCCGCGCATCTGGTACCGAACGCGGATCGGCTGAGTATAACCTATCGACATCGGTAAGCAAAAATAGCCAATCTGCTTCTACTAGGCTGGCAACTAATGCCGAAAGGGTGTCATTATCACCAAATTTTAGTTCGTCTATGGCTACGGTATCATTTTCATTAACTATAGGTATAACTCCCAGTCCCAATAGTTCCTGAAAAGTGTTGTAGGCGTTAAGATAGCGGCTGCGCTGTACCAAGTCGCTGCGAGTTAGTAATACTTGAGCGATCGCCTGTTGCAGAGTAGTAAATAAATCATCGTATATCCGAATTAATCTGCCTTGTCCAACTGCTGCTACAGCCTGTTTTAGTGCGATCGCTTTAGGACGTTCAGTTAAGCCTAACCGCGCACAACCCACTCCCACAGCCCCAGAAGAAACCAAAATCACCCGGTGTCCTTGGTGTCTTAAATAACAGAGTGTTTCCGCCAAAGTAGCAATGGTAGAAAGTGCTAATTGTCCCGTTTCTGGTTGGGTTAGGCTCGAAGTACCGATTTTGACAACAATTGTTTTAGTCATTACTCATTGGTCATTGGTCATTAGTCATTAGTTATTGGTCATTAGTCATTAGTAACTGACGAATGACAAAGGACAAATGACTAAAGAAATTGTAAAGCGCCAATCCCTCTATAGTGAAGGCTGACGCTTTACGGGTTTATATTTATTTTGTATGCTGTAGGGTCTTATTTGGCTGACCCCATGTTATTAATACTTATGATCCCCGATTTTTGGATTCCAGTAAGATTCCTTAACCATTTTTTTAGATTTACTTTCCTGATGATTTTTTAGCGTTTGTGAATCTTGCTTTTCTTGGGGGTAATAGAAGCTCCAAGTATTTCAGATATCCAAACTTCAAAGTTGCGAACAGGATGAGAACGCAGGGCTGCGTCTGCATGGACAATCGGTTCAACTAGAATGGTAAACATCCCCAAGCGATTACCTGCTATGACATCAGTAAATAAGCGATCGCCTACCATCCCCACTTGATGCACTGGTAGATCCATTCCCCTCAATGCTGCCCTAATTTTGCGTCGGGAGGGCTTGGCTGCACCTAAGTAGTAAGGTAGATTAAGCGATCGCGCAATTCCACCAATTCGCGCTTCACTCAGATTGTTACTCACCAAACACAATGCAGTACAGGTGCGAATTTGCTCCACCCAATCTTGTAGTTCTGGGGAAGCCAGCCCTACTTTAAAGGGTACTAAGGTTTCATCTACATCCAATACCAGCCCCTTAAGCCCGTATTTTTGGATAATATCTGGTGTTAGGTTCAACACTGAACCTTCTAAAATCAAGTCAGGCTGTAAAAGGTTGTTCCAGGCCATAGTCAACAGTTAAATTTAAATAGCTCTAGACAAATGAGCATAACCCAATATAGTTTAGTTAGTCGAACTCCATCCTAGAATATCTCCCTGAACATTTTGAGATAAAATCCCTAAAATTTTATCGATCTCTTTAATGTAATAATTATTTAAATCAATAAATATATCATTTTCTTCTAACTTCAAAAACTTCCAAATATCCCCCGTTGTTACCGCGCCATAAATTTTCCTAATTTCGTTTCCTTCTTGCTGATTAAATAATTCTGCTGCCAACATTGTCGCCGCACATTGACCTAATCCACCCTTAATATTTTCATTTTTAGCTCCAATAATAACCACCACAGGCACATTAATTGTTAATTGCTCTTTAGCACGGCTGATGATAAAATCACAATAGCCATTTAGACCTTTTTCGGCATCTACATTAAAATCTGTCCCTGAAAATAAACTAATTGGATAATTAGCCCTGCGTCTTACCTCCAACAAAATCGGAGTGATAATCATTTCTGAACGAGCTTTTTCAGTATTAATTGCTAAAGCCAGTTCTGCCGTTTCTTCTAAAGAATTTATGAGTTTCTCGCTTGGCTGTAAAGGTTCTATGTGGGCACATAAATCAGTTTCTTCATCAATGTGGATGCTGAATGACTTTTTAAATTTACTTAATGTAAAGTCACTATAAGCCATTTTCAGCACCTCATACCAATTTTGGATTTTGCGGAAAGTTGTAAGGAGGGTTTCCCTCCGTAGCAAACTTTTCAAGACGGATAATTGAATTGAAAATCACGATCAAAATGCTTTTTTCAGAATCTTAAACAACACTAATTCTCCCAATTTAATGTCAATGTTTCATGGCTTCCACATTGAATGGGATATGGTAAAAGGTTTAGCTAAATTTTGATTACAATGAAAATTTTCAATTAAAAAATTCAAAATGTAACATTTCCATTTTGAATTTTTAATCTTATTCCACTTCATTAAAAAGATGTTCTTCTAACAGAGGCTGCACTTTGCGAAACTCCTCTGGAGAAAGTAATTCAGGCTCACCTGTTTTAGCTATTCGTGCAAAAAACAACAAAGGATCGAGGGGTGTATAAATTGCATACTCCTGATCTTCATCATAGAAGCTAGCGAGTAGCTGTAATTGTTCTGGATCTAAATCTGCCTCTTCGTCTTCGATTTCTAAGGTGAAGAGTTCTGATTCTTCAACGGGCGGTAAATCACCTGCAACAGTCAGAGCATAAGCTGTATTCTTTAATACCAAGTTTTGCTCAGATAGTACAGCTTGAGCAGTGGCAAAAATTTGCTCAATGATGTTGTCATCTTCTACCAGAACCGCTTCTTCTTCCTCACCGTCACCTTCCCAAGAAAAAATTTCTACAGGTGAGTCTACAGGAAGAAGTAAAACATATTCTTGTTCATCGACTTCGAGGGAATGCTCTATGTAACATTCGAGCGATCGCCCTTTATCATCGGTTAAAGTGATGGAACCCGCATGAGCGTTATCATTTTCTTCAGGAAATGGAGAGGAAAACATAGCCGAAATGTAGAAATTTAATAAATACCAGCAACTTTGTAAAACGCTTAACTATTGAACGACATAATTATGCCAATTAAATAGCATTATACGTAGATACAACTGCTGGCTAATCGTTTTCAGAATATCATGTTAAAAGGTATCAATATTCAATAGCCGCAACTGAACTGTGGGAGTTAGCACGCTTAACATCCAACCATTGTTGTAAAATCAAAGCGGCTGCCTTGCGGTCAATCAAACCTTTATGGCGTGACGGGGAGCGGTTCTCAGCTATCAGCAGTTGTTCTGCTTGAAATGAAGTTAATCGCTCATCCACATATTCCACAGGCAGTTTCAGTGCTTTAGCAAGTCTTGTAGTAAATTTCTGAACTTGACGTGCCTGAAATCCTAATGAGCCATCCATTGAATAAGGTAAGCCCATAACTAGGATTTGCACCTCTCGCTCATTAACTATTTGCCGGATTTGCTCGACATCCTGCTCAAAAGATGTGCGTTCAATTGTGGTAATCCCCGTAGCAATTAAACCCGTGCGATCGCACCCTGCTACTCCAATTCGCTTGCGACCAAAATCTAGTCCCAAAGCTGAAATAAATGGTTTTGCTTGCTGCTGGGATATCACGCTAATTCTCCTGCTGTGCATCTGCTGATTCAGGGATCGACGATGCTTCCATGCTAGGGTTTTTTCCCGAAAAGTTAATCGGCTCTGACAAGCTTTGCAGTGGTTTATCTGACAATGGCAACTTTGCTGATTGTATCCATGACATCCCACCTGGTATAGGTTTACGTGCTGGTTGTAAACCTTGCAGCATATCAGTCCACTGAATTCCTTCTAAGGAGACAAATTTAGACTCCCGTAGCTTGTGCCACACAGAACGGGACATAACTAATGTATGTTCTATGCGTTTTGCCCCAATTCGTTCCAAATATTCTTCTCGCTCTGCCTGATAGTCTGAGGAAGCTAATTGTAACCCTTGTTGGGGAAAATCTTGGGTAATCCGAGCCAGCTGAGATAATAATTCTGGATACAGCCAAGTATAAGCGGGATGAACCGTCAGCGTTGCGACGTGCGGAACTTCACCCTTCCGATCAAGTTGCACCTGAAAATAGCCGATCGCAGCTTTGCGTTGCGGTTCAAATACGTAACCACTTACTACTTCTGTTTTGCTCACCCATTGCATTACTGCATCAGTTAAAGCACCGAACAAACTGGTTTTAAAGTCGCGGGTGTTACGGTCAAAAACCTGACGTACCAAAGGTGGCATAGATGCCGTATCTAGTTGATATAGCAACTGGGCATCAGCATTACTTACTGGCAAGAGGTTGGGTAAGTCTGGCTCTGCTTGTGCCAATTCAGTTAGTAATTCTGGCTCAATTTCCCAGTACGTCATTTCTGCCAGACGTTGGAATCCATTTTGTCGATATAGTGCTAGCGCCTCTATATCGTTGATATTAACTTCCAGTAACCAAGTGCGAGCTTCTAGAATCGATTCAAAGCAATGACGCAAAAGTTGCGAACCAACTCCTTGTTTATCGACACCACGCTCTAACAGCACTTGATCAATCCGCCATGTACTGCGTGTCCGGTTAAACGGTGACACTTGAATCATTCCTAGAAGCAACCGCCCTTGCTCTGCTATGTAGGCACAGAGGCGATACTGTAGCGGGTTAGGAAACCAACTCAAAAATTTGAGTAATCCATACCAGCGACGCAGCCTTTGCATCTGGCTGATGGCAAAACCTGCTCCCTTGGGAGTAAGGGCTGCGAATGACTCTTGAGTTATGCGCTCAATCCCGTCCAGATCCCGGTATTGGACTGGTCGGATAACAACGCTGAGGTTTCTGGGAAGTAATGAAGTCATTTTTATTCGAGCCGCTATTTAGCCTTAAGTAACTGCTCTTCAAAGGAACTGCTGCAATAATTATTTTAACTAGTTTCTGCTCTCTACTATTGCGCCAAAAGGGTGATTTTAGTAACTCAATACTGAAAAAAGCAGAAAAAGCAGACCTTGTGAGAACACCATTGGCATTAACCCAACATCTGCCTTTATTTTATTTGAATTTTGATTAAAATTTGTATATATTTATAACCCTTGTCGAGAAACTAGCTTTTCAAAGTGGGCTTGGGTTTGATGGAGTAACTGCTGGCGACTATCTACCAGTGTTTGCTTCAGGGTTGGAACAAGATTACGAGCTTGCAGAGTCATATGAAGTTGCAGGTTGGCAACATATTCACTGAAATCTTGATTCATTTCATCTGCGCCCGCATCTGTTAATAAATTTAATTCCATTGCCACTGTATTCTCCTGTGTTAATCCTGTGCTGTCTCTCTTCATCACCAAAAACTATCATGTTGTTTGGACTAACTTCTTAATTTGCAATGAAGTTTAACGCTTCTTAGGGATAGCCCATTAAAATCTCAAACCAACACCACCTTGTACAGAGATAGCTGTACCACCGCTATCACGGTAGGCATCAAAAGCGATAATGGCGTTGCCAAAAAGGACTGTATTGCTATTTGGGATCACATAATCAATGCCTGGTTGTAAAGCAAAACTAATTTTGTCGCCCACAGGAGAGGAGCCACCACCACTAGCCAACACCAACCCAGCACCCAGATAAGCATCCGCTTGCCAGTTAAGGGGTAAATCGTAAGAAACCGTTGGCACAACTGCCGTATTATTACCAATTAACACTTGAGCGCGGAGCGAAAGTGGTGCTTCCAAAAGCTTGTAGCGTCCAGCTATCACTCCTCCGAGTTGGATACCATCGGTAAAACCAACACTAGGGCCTATACCTATATAACTGCCATAAGCTACTTGAGCTTGTGCTGGTTTAGTACTCCCCAGACTCAAGACCAAGCTAGCCCCCAAAACTGAAACCAAATATGGAATATATTTCATAACCAAACTCCTCACACCAATTTGTCATTTGTCATTTGTCATTGGTAATTGGGCATCGGTTCTTCTCCCCCTGCTCCTTTGCCCCTCTGCTCCCCCTCCATTCTACGGGCAACGGGGATGAATGCCTCCTTGAGTACAAATGTACGCTAATTGCTTGGCATCTAAATTTTTGGCTTTAGTAAAATCAACTCCTTGAACTACGGTAGATACTGAGCCTAAATCTGGGGTTTTGACAAATTGATCTGCTGGATCTTGTTTGCTAGGAGCGAGAATTGCCCCCTTAAAATCTGCTCCAGCGACATTCGCCCCGCGTAAATCTGCAAGACTTAGGTCGGCATTTTGTAAGTTAACGTTTTCCATCTGGGCAGAACGCAAAACTGCACCAGCTAAACGAGTGGCGCTCAAGTTAGCATTGCTGAGATTCGCACGATCCAAATAGGCTCCTGATAAATCTGCCCCTTGCCAATCAGTGTTAATTAAATTGGCAAAGGATAATTGCGTTCCGATAGCAGTAACGCGACCTAAACGAGCAGCGTACAGATTGGCTTCGTTCAATTTAGCGTCACCTAAATCTGCTCCAGTCAAGCTGGCTTTTTCCAAAACTGCGTTTCGCAGATCGGCTCCTACTAGTTGGGTGCTGTTGAGTTTAGCGTCAATAAGACGCGCGTTGGATAAGTTAGCTCTGTTGAGAGTAGCGCGGCTCAAATCAGTACGGTTCATCAAGACGCGGCTGAGATTAGCATCAGTAAGATTGGCTTGCTGCAACTGAGCTTGGCTTAAATCAGCCATAACATCGTCGTAGGTATCCCAGCGCCCATCTTCACCCATGCCCCGAAAGCGGCTACCCTTAAAGCTGGCTTGGTTGAGATTTGCAGATTTAAACTTAACTCCTGATAAATCAAGGTTATCTAGTACCAAGTTGAAGAAGGAACTTCCTGGAGTACCGCTTTGACCTAATTGGGTGCTACTAAGGTCAACGCCCTCGATTTTACCGCTATAAACAGAGAGAATCTTGTTGATTGTCCGCTGGTTTCTTTGTAGCCGCCCTTGCCGCAATTCCCGTTCTTGGGTTGCAGTACTGCCCACAGACTCTAGTTCGCTAACCAGAAACTGATTCTTATTTTTTAATTCCGGGATGGCTTGGGGCCCGACAGTTGTCAAAGCTTGTTGAATCGTATCCAGGAGGCTGGGGTTGGTTTCGCTAACCAAAAGATCCGTCAGAAATTTAATGGACTGTGGGTCATTCAGACCACCCATAGCTAAAATTGCGCTTTGGCGTTGCTCATTAGTCGCCCCAGAGTTAGGAGTTAATTGTTTGACAAGTTCGAGGAACTGTTGGCTGTTGATTTGCTTAGTTGCTCGCTGGGATTGTTGAATTTGGATATAAACTTGAGTGCCGATTAAAGTTGCCAATACAGCAGTCATGCTCGTAAGCCCTACCCCAAACAAAGTCAGATTAGGATTTTGCTGTATGCGCCGCCATATATTAGGCGACTGGCTGGTTTGGGCTGCCGCTAATTCTTCTCCCTCCTGCGATTCTTCTGCTTCATCATTATCGCCAGTAGACTGAGCTTGTCTGTTGTTAGCTAAGAGTGAGGATGGTAAGGGGCGAGTCGCATCTATTGTATAAGTGCCTGCGAGTTGATCATGGAGTGCGCGACGCCCCCGGCGCGATGGTAAGCCTATCCCTTCACCCACAATCATTAACAAAGATAAAAGTGTGAATAATCCTAAATTCGGAAAAGCAAAGCTGTAGCGCCACAACAAATAGGCGATAGAAATGGGTACAGTCCAACGCCCAAATCCTTCTCTAATCACAACTGCCCCCAAACCAGGTGGTTTCCCTTGCTCGTTGACAACTCGTACTTTAAACCAACGTTTAGGAATTGTACTACCAGTCTTAGCCAGTAGATACAATTGCCACCACGAAAGCGTTACAGGCGCTAACAGGGCGATTATCCACAGAATATTAGTCGGCCATGCCACGTTACGGATGCCATAGCTTACAGGCAGAGCTAGGGGTCTAGCGATCGCTCTTTCTGTGACTACCAGCACGGGGTTAAGCGGCACTCGATTAAAATCGCTTCTAGAATTGGCATAGACACCAATGCCGAAGGGAATCAACCCACTGGTAACCACTAGTGTGATTTCAGCCGCCCAAGCAGCAAAACGTCTACTTGCTAGCAGCAGCGAACTGGCTCTTTCCGGTTGTTTTGACTGACCAGATTGATTACTTCTCCTGACAATTGGTGTCGTCATCGTATAATTCCCTTTAACATTATTTCTACGCCGCGATCGGCACAGTTAAAATAGACTAAACTTATCGGCAAAAAGAAAAGCATATTGAAATAGAATGCAGTCATAAGTCAGAAGCTTTTTGTATCATGGCTCCTGACTTCCATAACTACACGTATGCAAAGTAAATGCATATCAGCTTATTACTTACGTTGAAAGCTACTAGACACAAAAATTTTGTATCCAACATACACTAACACTGCCAAAAGTGCCAGACTAATTACAGATGCAACCAGTTTAAACACTGCTTGCAGCATTGCCAAGCCTACTAGCACCGTCACACCTGAAACTACCAGCTTTTTTGTCCCAGATAAGCTGTTGAACCAAATCTGAAATCGCTCCAGTTGCAAGTTAAACTTGGCAAAAACAGACTGAGGCATCTGTTTTTGCTCTTGTGGTTGGGGAACTACTTCCGGTGAAGAATTAATATCTGCCTCTAGCTTATTGAGGCGACGCTGTAAGTCTTCTTCTCTTTGAGGATTCATCAATCTTTTCTACCTCAGCTAGGTTACTTATTCCACAACAGACCAACCAAATTCTATTTTTGGTGGTTGTCTTAGTGATTTTAGCTAATGTCTGTGTGTGCAATACCTTTCTGGGCAGTAAAAATTATAATGATTTTTGGAATTTTAGCCTGTTACGGATTGAAGTGCAGAATGTCAGATAGAATATTTTGGTGTAAAAGCGTCACCAAGCATAGATATTTTGCACGATTAATGGTCTTTATGCCCATCAAATCTTCACAAATAACCCTTAAATAAATGGTATTACTTTATACAGTAGCTTTGGGAACCAAGATGGCTTGCTGTCGTCTATTAAATTAGACTGTATAACAATATTGCTCTAAAAAAATTTCGAGCATTAATTAAAATGAAAACGCTTAGGCTACTTGCAATTGTTCCCACAGCTTTGGCGATGAGTTTGGTGTTGACTGAGGCTAATTTGGCACAGACACCAACAATCAAAATTAATCGGAATCTCCAACCAGATCCACTGGTTTTGGACGGAAAGTCTGGGGGAACTGTTAAAAGTAATTGTGGCAATATTAGCACTGAACCCAATCAAGTTATTCAGGTTACAGAGTCACTACCTTATTTACGATTAACAGTAGAGAGTGAAGGCAAACCAACGCTATTGATCGATGGCCCTGGTGGACGCTTTTGTGTAATGGCAGATAAATATTCTGGAGGCAAGCCAGAACTTTCTGGTTTTTGGCAGGCAGGAACATACTCGCTGTTTGTGGGCGAACAATCCCAAGGAAAGCCAAACTTTAACTACACCCTCTCAATCTCGCAAGAAACAAAGAAATAGTCATTTGTCCTTTGCTAATGACCAATGACTAATGACTAATGACTAATCTTCCAGTGATTTGGCTGGGACTTCGACGGCTTTGACATCAATTGTGCCTTCTGGTGTGAAGCGCTGAAAATGACTATCTTGTACTAACAGTGACTCCCCACAGTTAGGACACTGCAACTGACTGTTATTTAAACCTGTAAATTCATATCTACAGACGGGACACTGGTCAGCAACCAAGTTGCGTTGCAGCCACCAACGAAAGCCAAAAAAAGCCACAATGGGTGCCAAAAACAGCAACCCGACAATAATTACCAACGACTTAACCAACCAACCCAAGCCCAGTGATGCCAGCAACCAAACAACTGCCAGCAAGGTGAGCCAAGGGCGGAGATTTAAAAGATTCAATTGAAATGATTTAAAGCTCATTTTTTAAATGTCGTCCTGCTCTCCTTCTAGGATAGCGATTTTAGTTATTGGTCATTGGTCATTTGTGATTTTGACTCAAATGGACTTCATTACTGAGGATAGAAGAATTTTTTGCAAGTGCTGTTGAAAGGCATCTATGCCAAACAGAGCGATCGCTTGTTCTCGTAGCCATTCTCCATTACATCGCTCGTCATCCCCTTTAAGCATTTCTATACAAGCTTCGGCTACAGCATCAGGACTGCGGTGCGGTACTCGCCACCCCAGTTTACCATCCTGTAAGGGGTCAGCCGAGCCATCGTCGTCACCGGATAATACAGGCACTCCACAAGCCATTGCCTCAAGATAAACTATACCAAAGCCTTCTTGCGAAGGCATAATATAAGCATCAGCAAGGCGGTAATGTTCCATTAATTCTTCTGTGGCAACGAAACCAGCAAATACGACGCGATCGCTCACACCTAAATATGCAGCTAGTTTAGCTAATCGCGGTTGGTCATCACCGCGACCAATTACTAAATATTTCACTTCTGGGAAAACCTGAGTGATTTGTGGTAATGCTCGAATCGTGACATCTACACCCTTGTAAATATCCCCTGACCATAACCGCGCTACTGTCATTAACACCTTAGCACCAGTTAAACCATACTTTTGGACTAATTCTGGCTGCTTGGAACCAAGAGTAAATTTATCCCCATCAATTGCACAAGGCATCATCTGTACCATTTTGGGGTTTAGATTATTAGCAGCACAAGCGCGATCGCGGCTGTAGCGGCTAATTGTCCAAATTCCAGCTGCTGATGTTAGGGCGCGACGTTCGTGATTTTTGAGGGGTTCCCAAACTTCTTTGCCGTAAGTTAGCACGGTGTAAGGAATTCCCAAAGGCTGGCAAAGAGTTTGTACTAACACTGCTAAGTTAATATGACCGCAGAAAACTTTCTGCGGACGGCTTTGCAACAGACATTTAAGTAAAGCTGCTGCCATTTGTAGTCTCCCCACATGAGGAGACTGATTTTTAAAGTAATGAAATTTTAAGTTCTCCTTTTCAAATGGATTTAAACTATCAGAACTATCTCGCAACAAAAAGACTTCCGCCTTGTAGGCTTGGCTTAATCCCAGATAAGCGCGAAAAATATCTTTTATATATGATTGAATACCACCTTCGTGGGCAAAAATTTCTAAAAACACGAAGACATGGTTAGTTTTTTTGTTAACTTTATCACCTACTTTGAGGTTTTCTGTCACTTTAATGATATTCATACTTAGGTTATTTATACTCGCGGTAAGGGCGCAATCACGTAGTGCCCTTTGTTCCTAGCCTTTCTTCAGGAAGCCTGCTTCGGGGCTGTAAAGGCGATCGCACCGTTTTGTAACCGCTCTAAATCTGTTTTTACCATTTTTTCTAAAAGTTCTTCAAAACTCACTTGGGGTTCCCAACCAAGGTTTCTTTTAGCTTTACTGGGGTTAGCTACTAGTTGAAAATGCTCATCCTGTCGTAAAAGACTGGTATTTAAGACTACATGATGCGTCCAATCCAATCCGACAGACTCAAAGGCTGTGGCAACTAAATCTCTAACACTGTGCAGTTTACCTGTGCCAATAACATATTCTTCTGGCTCATCGACTTGCAACATTAACCACATTGCCTCTACGTAATCTCCAGCAAAGCCCCAATCGCGTTTAGCATCTAAGTTACCCATTTCTAAGGTGTCAGTCAAACCCAATTTAATCGATGCAGCTGCTAAAGAAACTTTGCGTGTAACAAACTGAGGTGGCCGTAAAGGAGACTCATGGTTATATAAAATTCCACTACAAGCAAATAGCCCATAGCGCTGCCTGTGATGCACCATACTCCAGTGGGCGTGCATCTTAGCCGCAGCATAGGGATTTTTGGGGCGAAAAGGCGTTTCCTCATCTTGAGGCGAAACAAATACATCGCCAAACATTTCTGAACTGCTGGCTTGATAAAATCTGGTAGACAAACCAACCTGACGTACTGCTTCCAAAAGCCTAGTAGCCGTACCAGTTATCAAATCCAGGGTTCCTAATGGATCGTTCCAAGAGTCGGGTACAAAACTGGGAGCCGCTAAATTGTAAATTTCTTTGGGACGCAGTTGTTCAACTGCGGTCAATAGCGCCGCATTATCCCTCAAGTCAACCGTAAAAATTTCTACCTGATTTGCCAGTGTTCCCAGTTTTGTCAAATTAGGTTGTCGATGCGGAGGTACTAATCCTACAACTCGGTAACCCCGGTTGAGGAGCAAATGGCTGAGATAGTAGCCATCTTGCCCAGTTATTCCTGTAATTAGGGCTGTCTTAGTCATACATATTTTGTCCCCTATTCCTTCTATCTCTTTAAGCACAAAATGGCACTTGTTAGAGAGCAAAAAATAAAGCTCTCAATACTGCTGACAGATCCTAACAAGGGAGCAAGTATAACTCGAATGCTATCTTTACTGTATTCATTAATTCTTTTTATACAACAATATTTTTTAAGGCTTTACAAACAAATCATAATAACTCAGGAATTTAACTTAAAAAATATATTACCTTAATCCACGTATTATTGAAAAATGAGTATACTCTTATCAATCAAATAACTAGATATTTGATCAAATACTCCTTCCAGTAGTGCTTTTGTTTTAAAGTGAGTGGCTCAACTTTGGGTAATATCTCCCTTAGCCCAGCGACCATTATAGGAGAAATTCTGTTTGTCTTATTCCTAAATATAATCAAATTACGTGCAGCATTTCGTACAGAAGACTAGTACACTGTGGCGAAGTTTTGCCTAACTTTAACGATTTGCTCAAAGCAACTTGTTATGTTAACTGAGATAGTAGGTCGATTTAATGCCGTGTTGTACTAGCCCTTACAAGCTGCTGGTACTCCTTGCCTATTTAAAACCCCAAATTGGCATCAGAAGTATTTTTAACTTCCTTTACCTTTGACTGCTTCATTTTTACTTTTGTGCTTCTACTGAGTATTTGACGATTAGGAGGCAATTTCTACCATCTGCACCACGTTCGTATACAACACGATCAGCCAACCGCCGCAAGAGAAACCATCCATACCCGCCTACTTGTAGAGTACCTGGGACTGGCTCTGCGATCGCATCAGGATCGAAAGGTTTTCCATAATCCCAAATTCTAATCTCTAGTCGGTCAATCCAGAGATAAATATTGATTTCAATGGTAGTTTCTGGGGGTAAAGCATGATGAGCGTGACGAACAGCGTTGGTAAAACCTTCTGCTAGTGCTAAATTTAGGCGATCAAGTTGGGTTTTTGACCAGCCAAGTTGAGACAAATGTTGCAGACAAAATTGCTCAAACCATTCTTGCACGTGGTTTAGGAGACTGAGTTCGCTCTTAACCGTCAGATGGTCTTGCTGCACTATGCTAAACCTTAACTGTGAATTAGATATAAGTAAACCCAAGTTGCTAGTTATTAAATTTTGCACTATTCGGAGAATTTCTCTGATGATGATATAGAAGAATTTAAATTGAGATATTCTATGTTCCAAAATACAAAATATGAAAGATTTTGGCATTTCGAGGGTTGTAACTAGCAACTTACGTTAAGTAAATGAAAATTGTTTGTATTTGATGATTTTTGGTGATTTTAGATTTTGGAATAGCTTTTCCATCCAAAACTTTAGATATTCAGATGCAATCTGAATTATTAAAATTGACGCCTGTAAATTTCTTTCAAAAGCACATCTGCATCTACTTTTGAAACTCACAGGCGTCAAAACACTTTGTGGTGACTAATTTAGAATAGTCCCAAGGTCAAAGATTTATCCAATGGCAAGGCAGCACCAATACCCAGCCATATGGTGACAAGGGTACCAAAAAGGAAAACTGTGGTTGCAACTGGACGACGGAAGGGATTTTGGAACTTATTAACATTCTCAATAAAGGGAACGAGGATTAGCCCCACTGGTACCGAACCCATTGCTAACACTCCTAAAAGTTTGTTAGGAAGCGATCGCAAAATTTGGAAAACTGGATACAAGTACCACTCTGGTAAAATTTCCAATGGTGTGGCGAACGGATTTGCTGGTTCACCGGTCATAGCGGGATCTAGCACAGCTAGAGCTACAATCGCAGCGAAGGAACCCATGATCACGATTGGAAATACGTAAAGTAGGTCATTAGGCCAAGCGGGTTCACCATAGTAGTTGTGACCCATGCCTTTAGCGAGTTTAGCTCTTAACTGAGGATCGCTCAGGTCAGGTTTTTTTTGTGTTGACATTTTGAAATGTGCTCTCCTGCTTAAGTTAAATTAAAGCATTTGTGAAAGCTATCAGCTACTAGGCAACTCTAGCAGGCAGCAAACAGTGCTTGTCTATTTCCGGTCAGCCGCCTGGAGAGTCTCTACAGCTTTAGGCTTCAGATACAAGTGTTTGTTTTTTGGAACTTATGTACAATTAATTTCTCGTGTTTCATAAGTTTAGAACAAACAACTTCATCTGAAAACTGATAAGTGTTGCCGAGAGCTAATAACTGAGATTACAAAGGACCGGAAATGCCTTGCTTGCGGATCATCAAGAAGTGAAACAGCATGAAGACTGCAATCAACCAAGGCAGCACAAATGTGTGTGCGCTGTAGTAACGAGTTAGTGTTGCTTGACCAACACTCGAACCGCCGCGCAGCAGGTCGGAGATCAGAACGCCAACCACGGGAATTGCTTCTGGTACACCGCTAACGATTTTCACAGCCCAGTAGCCAACTTGATCCCAAGGTAGGGAATAGCCGGTAACTCCAAAGGAAACTGTGATCACAGCCAGGATTACGCCACTTATCCAGGTCAATTCGCGGGGCTTTTTGAAACCACCAGTCAGATAAACCCGGAAGGTGTGCAAAATCATCATCAATACCATCATGCTGGCAGACCAGCGATGGATGGAGCGAATTAGCCAACCGAAGTTGACTTCATTCATGATGTACTCCACTGAGGAGAAAGCTTCAGTGACTGTTGGCCTGTAGTAGAATGTCATCGCGAATCCAGTAGCAAACTGGATGAGAAAGCAAACCAGGGTAATTCCACCCAGGCAGTAGAAGATGTTGACGTGAGGAGGGACGTACTTGCTAGTAACGTCTTCAGCGAGTGCCTGAATCTCCAGGCGTTCCTCAAACCAGTCGGAAACGTTGGCCATACAATCTCAAATTCCTAAAAGTCGGTTGCGGTTGATAAATCCCGAAGTTCTAAATCGGCGACCAAAATTCTGATGGTCTCAAGCCTCGGCATCCTGCGGGTTTGCCTTTAGGTTTTCCCGTTCGACAAAGGGGTTGCCACAGGCTAGGGTTCTCATAAGCCACCGCTCAGACTTCTCTCCCAATTAGCAATTTTGGGATTTTAGTAAAGGCGAGTTTTTTTGGTTGTCAGCTTTCAGGGTGCTAAGAGTCTTCAGAAACTTTACACTCTGTAAAGATGGAATATATTGCGATCTCTTTACGCCCCTGCACAGAAAATGGTGGACACAAAGTAGATTTTATCCTTTCGTGAGTGAATACAACGCATCAGTTGACTGAACAACTTGATGAGAGAAATGCACCACTTCTATAAAAAAAGTAACATAATCGAGAGATAGATTTCATCAACAACAGGGGAAGTGGGCATTTATAGGCAATTTGGGTTGAGGTGGAATTGATAATGGGTTTCATGAACAAACAAGTCTTTCGGGTTGGATTTTCATTGCTAATGGCGTTTTGGTTGGCGTTTGGTACGCTCACACTGCCAGCGATGGCTTTAACGTCGGAACAAAAGCTGGTTTCGGAAGTTTGGCGAATTGTTAATCGCACTTATCTAGATGAGACGTTTAATCATCAAAACTGGGCGGCTGTGCGGCAGAAGGTTTTAGAGAAGCCACTGTCGGACTCAAATGCCAGTTATGCGGCAATTGCGAAGATGCTCAAGAGCCTCGATGATCCTTTTACGCGCTTTTTAGATCCAGAACAGTACCGCAGCTTACAGGTCAATACTTCTGGAGAACTGACTGGGGTAGGATTGCAAATTGCCCTAAATCCTGAGACTGGAAAGTTGGAAGTAGTGGCTCCTATTGCAGGTTCACCAGCAGATAAAGCGGGAATTAGACCACGCGATCGCATTATCAAAATTGAAGGCATTTCCACAGAAAATCTGACCCTTGATGAAGCTGCGACCAGAATGCGTGGGCCGAGTGGCAGCCTTGTTACTCTCCTCATCGAACGCGACGGAGAACCAGAAACGGAAATTAGATTAACGCGCGATCGCATTGCTCTTAATCCTGTGGTTTCAGAATTGCGTGTTTCCACTGAGGGTACGCCCATTGGCTACCTTCGTCTTACTCAATTCAATGCTAACGCTTCAACAGAATTGGCACACGCTATTTCTAGTTTAGAAAAAAAAGGTGCTGATGCCTACATTCTAGATTTACGAAATAATCCTGGGGGGTTATTACAATCAGGAATTGAAATCGCCCGGCTGTGGTTAGACTCTGGCACTATTGTCTACACTGTTAACCGACAAGGCATTCAAGGAAGTTTTGAAGCCTTTGGGCCAGCCTTGACAAACGATCCTCTGGTGATTTTGGTGAATCAAGGAACTGCCAGTGCTAGTGAAATTCTTGCAGGGGCACTCCAAGATAATGGTCGTGCCCAGTTAGTAGGTGAAACCACTTTTGGAAAGGGTCTAATTCAATCCTTATTTGAATTATCAGATGGTTCGGGCTTGGCAGTCACAATTGCTAAGTATGAAACTCCTCAACACCGGGATATTAACAAATTAGGTATTAAACCAGATAAAGTGATTTCCCAAGGCCTAATTAACCGGGAACAGATTGGCACTGAAGCGGATTTACAATATCAAACAGCAGTGGAACTTTTGAATAAAAACTCAGTGGTGGCGGGAAAGGTTTAAAAAGTTAGGAGTTAGGAGTTATGCTATCAGTTGCCACAGTTTTAACTGGTAATGTGATCACAAACTCCGTTCCTTGACCCAGTACAGAGTTGCATATCAGTTTGCCTCCGTGGGTTTCTTCGATAATTTGATGAGCGATCGCAAGTCCTAAACCTGTCCCTTTACCGACAGGTTTAGTCGTAAATAAATGGTCAAATATCTTTTGTTTGACTTCTTTGCTCATTCCTTTACCATTATCAGCAATGATAACTTTTATCCAGTTATTTTCTAAAGAAGTTGTAATTTTAATTCGATTGCAATTAAGCTGGATGTCCTCAAAGGTACGTCCATTATTCGATTCTTCCAAAGCATCAATAGCATTGGCTAAAATATTCATAAATACCTGATTTAATTGACCTGGAAAACATTCAATTTGGGGTAGCTTTTCATAGCTTGTGACTACTTCAATTTCGGGGCGCTGTTCGTTCGCCTTCAGACGATGTTTCAAAATTAAAATTGTGCTATCTATGCCTTGGTGAATATGAAATGGCATTTTGTAATCTCTATCAGCACGTGAAAAAGTGCGGAGACTAGTGCTAATATTTTTCAGCCTGTCACAAGCCATAGACATAGAATCAATCATTTTTGGCAAATCTTTTAAGCTATAATCCAAGTCAATTTCTTCGGCATGGTCAAGAATTTCTCTACTTTTGTTGGGTAAACTTTCTTGATAAAATCTGAGATGTTCAACAATATCGGCAATAGTAGGTTTAGCTTGTTTTAGACTGGCAGCAATAAAACCGAGAGGATTATTCATTTCATGAGCTACGCCAGCAACTAAATTGCCTAGTGCTGACATTTTTTCACTTTGGACTATTTGTAATTGAGCATTTTGTAGATCAATTAGCGCTTGTTGCAAATCAAGCGATTTTTGCTGTAAGGCAAGTTCTAATTGTTTGCGTTCGCTAATATCAATCACTACCCCATCCCATAGGATTGCCCCATCGGCTTGTCGCTCTGGCCGAGCAGCAGATTGAATCCATTTCACGGTTCCTGAAGGCAGGATAATACGCCATTCTTGCTCAAACGGGGTCAAAGTTTCGGCAGAGTGGGCGATCGCTTGTGCAATAGCTGCTTGATCCTCAGGATGATTCATGGTGTAAAGGCTATGTGTCCCTGCCATCACCAACTCTGGCGCTAACCCATACAAGTCGAAACAGCCAGAGCTAACATAGGGTGTTGAAGTTGAACCGTCGGCTGCTAGACGGAATTGGTACACCATACCAGGAATATTATTCGCCAAATTTTGGAAGCGGATTTCACTAGCTTGCAATTTTGCTAGAGATTGTGTTAACTGTTGAGCATACTTCTGGGAATTTTGATAATGTCGCGCGTTTTCCAGAGAAATTGCAGCTTGAGCGCAAAGTAAATTCAGCATTTTAACGCGATCACTGTTAAAGGCTCCGGTTGCCAAATTGTTTTCTAGATACAAAATGCCCAGCAACTTACCCTGATGGAAAATCGGGCAGCACAAGATACTCTTGGGCTGTTGTTGTTGAATATATGGGTCATTAATTAATTGAGGATGCACCCTGGCATCAATAATCACTACTGGTTGTAAGCTGCGTTTGACGGTATTAATTAAGCCAACTGGCACATCAACAGAGTCTTCAATGGGCTGCGGGTTAAGCAACATTGGGTAAAAATCGACGTGAGCAATTTCCTTGTTCTGTGGAGATGTCATACCAAGGGAAAGCTGTGCTAGCGCCTGAATTAGCAAACGATCTGACTCCAAAAGCATGAACACACACTTATCGGCTCCCGCATTTTCAATGGCGATATGCAGTAATACCGAGAGCAGTTTTTCTAGTTCGATTTCGCCAGAAAGGGTTTGAGAAGCTTTGAGAATGGTAGCTAAATCTAAACCAACAGAGACGTTGCTAGTGCTAAAAGTGGCAAAACTGCTGGAGGTGATACTCTCCAATGTGAAAATAGTTTCGTTAGTTGAGAGGGCAGAGGGGGTTTGCTGGAGAATGAGGGCGAGAAGTTGAGGATAGCGTCGTTCCAAGTCGGCAACTTTGGCTTTAGCTCCCCAGCGTGCATAGCCGTAGTAGGCTTGGGTCATGTATTCTTGAGCAATTCGGTTTTTACCCCAGTCGAGGTAAAATTTAGCGGCTAGTTCATTGGCAAGTGCTTCTTCTTGGATGTAGCCGTTTTCTTTGGCTCCAATGATGGCGCGATCATACAAATCTATGGCCTCGGCTTTATTACCTTGTACTCGCTCTCGTTCTGCCTCGACTAAATGAAACTTGTGCAAGAAATTCATCGGTGCATGAGTTGCCCAGTATTTAAGTTTTTCTTGGTTGGTAGCGATGCATTCTTTAATTTGCCTTTGCTGCTCTGGGGCTGAGAGTTGCCCAAACCATGCTAATTGGGCTAAAGACTCATAGAAATGAAAGATTGGAACATATAAAAAAGCCAGGACAGCATCCAAATACTGTCTTGCTTGCCCAGCCTGTTCTGCGGCTTGTTCAAACTCTGAAAACAAATAGGACACAACCAGTTTGTTAATCCACAGCAATGCTAATCCGGTACGATCGCCTGCTGTTTCATGTAATGGCAGTTGATGCTGTTCATTGTAGGCTGCACCGCTCAACACCACCACGTTATCTGCATCCTCCATTAAATTCAGCAGAATTTGTCGAATCATCTGAGAATAAGTCAGAGTTAAATTTTGCTGGAGATGCTTGAGCGCTTCACAATATCCGGCAACTTCCGACTCTAGTTGCGTTAAATTCTGTCCGGCAAAATAGGAGTAAAAACCGTAGTTATACGCAGAGTAGCCCGCGAAAGCCAAATCGCCCACATTTAAACAACTACAATAGGCAATTTGTAAAGGGTGTAATGTCTCACGCAGGTGCATTTTCCAATGCCTTGTGTATACATAGACTAGTGATAAAGTTTTCCCCTTCAATTCGGAATTTTGATAATGTGATAGCAGATCGAGGGCTAACTGACCGTATTCATAACCTAATTCAACCTTGCCGAACACACCACACATCAATATTCCATAAGAGGCATAGCTAAAGGTCGAGGTTGACTCATTGCCATACACAACCGACAGATAAACCTTTTTTAAAACCATTAATAAATACAGCAGTGGCTGATATAGATAAGCGCAGGGTGCTGCTGATGTCAAAATTCGAGCCGCCGCTAGGATGTTCACATCCCTTGCTTGGTTGAAGTTGAGTAACTCGCCGGGTAACCGCTCTCCAATCGCATCTGAAACCGTACTAAAGGCAGCTGCCACATCCTCCTGAGTAGGGGTTGCGGGCAGTTCCACTCCCAATTGCTTTAAAATGGCAAGCGCCGCCCTGATCGCTTGGGTAAATTGACCTTGGGCGGTGAATGCCTCAATCTTCACCTCATAAACGCTGATTTGATCTAATGGAGTTTTGGCATGGTTTAGGACAAGGCAGGCATTGACTGCCATCTGCTCTAAATCACCGCTCAGATAGGCGGCCTCGGTGGCGACTTGGTGGAGTGCTAAGGTCAACTCATACTGATGCTGCCAACTGTTTTGGGCGAGCAACCCAATGCCCACCTGAGCATATTTGCAGGCGGCAGTATAGGCAGTTGCCGCTTTTGCCTTGCGACTTGCCATCAGGTTAAATTGCGCTAATTTTTGACGTTCTGCGGATTGGGCGATTAAGTCAGTCGCAACATTAAGTTGACTAACAATTTCAAAAATGCGTTCTTCCCGGTTGCTTTCGGGGGTGTTAGTTAGAAGTAACTGTCCAATTTTTAGGTGAAAGGATTGTTTTTCATCGGCGGGAATTAGAGAATATGCCGCTTGTTGTACCCGGTCATGTAAAAATCTATATGCAACAAGCTCAGAATTTTCTTGATCAACTAGTTGATGTTCTTCCCCAATATAAAACTTATAAACTTCACTTTGGGGTAAAATAAAACCTTCCTGTAAAGCTTTCCATAAACTTGCAGCCGCTTTGATTTGGGATTTTTCAGAAACGATCGCCAATGTTGCCAAATCAAACTGATTGCCAATACAGGCTGCCAGTTTCAAAATATCTTGAGTGTTGGGTGGCAATTTTTGAAGTTGTTGTGCCATAAATTCCACCACATCATCAGTGAAAGCGATCGCTCTGACTTGCTCTACATTACACTGCCAAAAACCTGCCTCCCAATCAAAAATAATCAGCCCATCTTCATACAGCGCTTTCAAAAACTGAGTCGTGAAAAAGGGATTACCTTTTGCTTTTTGATAAACCAACTCTGTCAACGGCAGTGCTTGTTCAGGTGTGCAACTGAGGGAATCAGCGATTAAATGGTTTATATCTGCTTGACTTAAAGCAGCTATAGTCAAAGTATTGATGCAGGAGGATGTCTTTTGAATTTCATCTAGCGTCAACATGAGTGGATGACTTGTAAACACCTCGTTATCGCGGTATGCACCAATAATGAATAGATAGCCGCAATCACTCTGAGTCATCAACAAGTTCAGCAAACTGAGGGATGCTGAATCTGCCCACTGCAAGTCATCAAGAAACATTACCAATGGATGCTCTCTGGTTGTGAACACCTGAATAAACTTTTGGAACAGCAGATAAAAACGGTTTTGTGCTGCACTACCCGATAGTTCCGCAATCGTCGGCTGTTTGCCGATTATCTGCTCCAGTTCAGGAATCACCTCGATCAGAACTTGCCCATTCTCTCCAACTGCTGCTAAAATCTTGCTCTGCCATTGCTCCAGTCGGATATCGCTTTCACTAAGTAACTGTCCGATCAGATCACGAAAGGCTTGTACAAAAGCAGACAGAGGAATGTTGCGGTTGAACTGATCATATTTACCTTTGATGAAGTAGCCGTTCCACCGGACAATCGGCTTATGCACTTCATTAACGATTGCAGTTTTGCCAATGCCAGAGGAACCTGCCACCAGCATTAGTTCGGAGCCACCATTGGCAACATGACCAAATGCGTCCAGTAACGTTTGCACTTCCGATTCGCGTCCATAGAGTTTTTCGGGTATGAGAAAGCGATCACTGATATCGCGCTGTCCCAAATCAAACCAGGTGTGCTTGCCTGTTTTTTGCCACTGCTCTAGGCAGGTCACTAAGTCATGTTTAAGCCCTATAGCACTCTGATAGCGGTCTTCGGCATTTTTCGCCATCAGTTTACGGATAATCTCGCCCAGCATCAAGGGCAAATCGGGGTTGAAATCGTAGACGAAGGGTGGAAGCTTTGCAATGTGGCAATGCACCAACTCCATTGGTTCATGGGACTTAAAAGGCAATTGCCCGCTTAGTAATTCAAAGAAAGTCACACCTAATGAATAGAAGTCGCTGCGGTAGTCAATGCCCCTGTTCATCCGTCCAGTCTGTTCTGGCGATAAATACGCTAGCGTTCCCTCCAGTCCGTTGGGATTTTGAATCTCTTGGGTTTCTCGTGGTAGAAGCGAGGCAATACTGAAGTCAATCAGCTTGATTTGTTTCGTCTCAGGGTGAATTAAGATGTTGACTGGCTTAATGTCTTTGTGAATGACGCGCTGTTGATGCAACTGGTTTAAAGTGTCAAGCAGTTGTAAAGCAATGGGTAAGAATTGCTCTAATGTCAGTCTTTTTCCTTGGGTAAATTCCCGCAAGGAAATGCCACCAAAGTCTTCTATGACTAGGGCGTAGCCATTGTGATAGGCTTCCAGGCTGTAGGGTTTGATAATGCCGGGAATATCTAGGTTTTTAGCGATCGCATATTGGTTGCAAAACTGTACTAATTCGCTAAAACTTGGGTATTCTCGTTTTAAGAGCTTGATGACAACTGGTAGGCGATCGCATTCTCGTACTGCCCGATACACTTGGGTGCGAGAACCTGAATAAAGCTGTTCTATAATCTGGTAGCCAGCAAGCCTTAAAGTTCCATCAAGTTTTGCGCTCATAAATTTTTACGAGAATTCCTGTGTATTAAGGTTAGAATTCCCTGGACAATCTCTTGCTTAACAAACGTTACAAAACTTGTATTGGGCATTAGAGGCAGTACAGGAGACAGATGCCAGGAAAGCACTTTAGTAGATATGGCGATCGCTTTTTAATCGCTTCCCAAAATAACATCTGAACTCACGTTAACGAGTATTTAATACTCATAAATAAGTCTTTAAATACTCGCAAACCCATGATTACTCTCCCTGCCCCCTACCTCTAAAGTAGAGGCTGTATCCGTAGCAAAGCTGAGAAATCTAGAGAAGCGAGGTGTTGATAAGCCTGATCTATGAAACGCTTGCCTCTGAGAAAACCTGTGTTAGCTCCCGGACAAATGTATCTGAGAGTTTCTGGTGTAAAACGTTCTAATAATAATCGAAGACTGTTAATTTGCCTTGGCCAGTGAAAGGTTTTGGGTGTCCGTAATGGTACTGGTTCACCCTGCTGGTTAGGGACTAAATGGCGACCAGAAAACAATATACCTCCAAGTTGACTGTAGTATAAGCAAGATGAGCCGGGAGAATGACCTGGTGTCCAAATCACTTGTGTTGATGCATCAAGCGTAAATTCTTGTCTAAAGGTAGTTAAGTTTAAACCTGGTAATAAATAAGCTTCTTGCTCTTGAATCAGGACTTCGCAGCCAAAGGTTTGCTGAATTTCAGCAGTTTTGCCAATAGCGCCTCGATGGGTGAGAAATAACCAACGCACGCCTCCATGCGCTCCTAAAAAATCTTGATTTGTTTGGTCTAAGGCAGGGCAGTCGATGAGGATATTGCCTTCATTTCTTACAATAAGATAAGAGGTTCCCCCTAATGTGTCCCGATTGGGTGGAAAAGCAAAAATGCTCTCTTGTGCGAAGTCCGATTGCAGGGAACCTCCGCTAGGAACTTCGTCAGGAAAGACAGCCCGTGGTGGCTTAGTTGTATTACTTGGCACTTGAGGTAAAGGACACATGATAAAAAAGCCGAAACTGAGGAGTTGTGGACAATCTGGTTACAGTGTGGAAATTTTAAAGAACTGAAACTTGAGCGTTAACTAGCACTGTTAACCGTTGTGATTCATGAGGCAGGAGGCAGGAGGCAGAAGGCAGGAGGTAGGAGTAACCCACGTTTAAAAGCGTAGGACTTAGGTTGTAAAAGCTTTATATCTTGCGGCACTTTCTGCTAGAGAGAATTGTTCTTTCTTTTAAAGTGGGTTTTTGACCCAGAACTAAAGTTTTCATTCATAACTCTTTCCTCCTGCCTCCTGCCTGGTTGTTGAGTGTAGTCCAAACACTGCCTCCTGCCTTCTCTTAAAAAATTGGGATTTGAGGTCTACCTTGTAGTTAATGCTATGGTGCTGAGGCTACTGGTTGTGCGTTTTGTCAAAATTACTGAACGATAACATGGCATTTTGGTTTCTGTTTATTCTCCTACTGGGGCTAGCTACTTATCTAATGGTGCAGCACAGCGTCGCTCACATCACCCGGACGCCAGTATGGTTGTTGTGGCTGGTTTTAATGACACCAGCATTTCTGTTAAGTGGATGGACGCTGATATACGGGGCGAAACAACCTCCGCCGTCAGCGCTTATTATTTGGTCGTTATTTATCTCCACACTGTTGTATTGGACGTTATTTCAATGGGGGCGTCGAGCGCCAAGAGATACACAGGCCCAAACCCAAGCCCCAAACTCACAGCCGCCTATCCAGCCTATTGCAGAACCAATAGTGCGTCCCATTGAGCCAACGGAAGAAACTCAACTGCGAAATTGTTTTCCTTGGTCTGTATACTACGTTCAAAATATTGAGTATCGACCACAAGCCGTAATTTGCCGTGGCCAGTTGCGAACTAAAGCCAGCAACGCCTACCAGCAGATTAAGACTAATATTGAAGCACAATTTGGCGATCGCTTCTTGCTGATCTTTCAAGAAGGTTTTAATGGCAAACCTTTCTTTGTGCTGGTTCCTAATACTCAAGCTGCTAAACAGGCAAATACACCACAGCGCGAGCAAGAACGATTAACTCGACCTGGATTAGCACTTCTATTGGTGGTAGCTACTTTGCTAACTACTACTTTGGTGGGTGTGGAAATTGCTGGTGTTTCTCTTCCGCCTCTATGGGAAGTTGGCGCTTTGTTCAAAGTTCTATCTAACCCAGATGTTCTATTCAAGGGATTGCCCTATGCTTTAGGACTAATGACTATTTTGGGCATTCACGAACTTGGGCATTATTTGACGGCTAGATTCTACAAGATTCGCTCGACGTTACCTTACTTTATTCCCATACCTTTCTTCTTGGGAACTTTTGGTGCATTTATTCAGATGCGTAGTCCCATTCCCAACCGCAAAGCTTTATTTGACGTTAGTATCGCTGGGCCACTTGCAGGTTTTATCGTGACTTTGCCATTACTCATATGGGGCTTGGCTCATTCTGACGTGGTTTCTATCAGTGAAAAAACCCGACTTTTAAATCCTGATGCCCTTAATCCCAAGTATTCCATTTTACTAGCGCTACTCTCGAAGTTAGCTTTGGGTAGTCAGTTAACAGCACAATCAGCCCTTGATTTGCATCCAGTTGCAGTAGCTGGTTTTTTGGGACTAATTGTCACAGCGTTAAATTTAATGCCTGTGGGACAACTAGATGGAGGCCACATTGTCCATGCAATGTTTGGACAACGAACTGCGATTGTCATTGGTCAAATTGCTCGTGTGTTGTTGCTATTACTGGCTTTAATCAGAGAAGAATTTTTGGTGTGGGCGATTATCTTATTATTTATGCCATTGATTGATGAACCTGCGCTGAATGATGTCACTGAATTGGATAACAAACGTGACATTTTGGGATTACTGGCAATGGCTTTGCTGATTGTAATTATTTTGCCATTACCACAGGCGATCGCTAACTTTTTGCAAATTTAAAAAGTATCAACGCAGTAAGAAAAATATATCTAAATTTTTCCCAACTATGGAATTAACCATAGCTTGGTATTTTTTTATTGAAAGCAAAAATCGTTTCTGGGCAAACAATTTCTCTGTTTGATGCTATAGCGGTGGGAGCGAAAGAATTAATATAGCGGACTTCGGTGCAATACAATCTGAACCTCACCCCGTATTTGCTTATGCAAATACTCCCCTCTTGTTAGCAAGGAAAGAGGGGTTGGGGGTGAGGTTTAAATAGGAAGAATATGTTGTATTGCAACTAACTCGATACTGAATTAGCCGCCTCGGAAGCCTTCGCAGCAGGTGGAAAGCCACCCATGCGAATCTCAGAAGTGAAGGAAGTGATACTAAATCCACCAAAACTCTTGAGGACATTTGCCCGCATTCGCAAATTGGGGCTAGCAAACCACAAACGCTCTTCTGACCTTATGGTTTCATCTTCTGTAGTTAGGATCAAGGCCCCATCACTGTCAAATTTATAGTGTCCAGCAACTGGGGTTTTCTTGGCATCAACTATTTCCCGGAGTAACTTCCCTTGGCTTGGATTATTCGCATCAGGTACCGAAACTAACACAGTTGAACCACTATGTTTTGTTTGATCCTTTTCCATTGTGCCGTTCCAGGTAATTTTAGTAGCACAAGAAGCGGAGCTAGGATTAATTTCGTACTGTTGACACAGTTTTATCACTTCTGGATCATCTACTGCTAGCGTCTCAATGACGATGTCTGACTTACTATGTTCAGATTGCTTAAAAGCCAAATGTTGACTAGTCCGATGAGAAAACCATTTACCAGCGCTTAACTGAAAAAACTCTTCAATATTCATGAATGAAATTACCCTGCATCAAAATGCTAAAATTCGTACTTAATTATTAAAAGATAGCAGGAGGCTCTAATACTAAGCTTGATTATTTATTTCTTCAAGCTTCTTGAGGCCAATTCTGGCTGCCTCAGCAACGTTGAAATGATTGTCTTTTTCTAAGTATTTTAAAGCTGAGACACTCTTGGGAGTAGGAAGATTCCCCAAGGCTTCTGCCAAACGCTGCCTGACTAACCAATCATCTGATTGGGCGAAGCGCAAGATATTATCGACAGACTCAATGTCTTGAATTTCTCCCAGTGCAGAGATTGCAGCTTGTTGCAACACAACTTCTTTGCTATCCAATGCCTGAATAAGTATTTGATGGGCACGAGGATCTTTAATGTTACCTAGAGAAACAGCTGCACTAAAGCGTACTAGCCAATCCGTATCTTCATAAAATGCCCGTGAAAGTACTTCAAAGGCTCTAGCATCACCCAAATATCCTAAAGCACCGGCGGCATCAGCGCGAATCCCATAATCGGGGTCATTTTCGAGAATTCTTACCAAAATTGAATAACATTCTGGCGTTGGCTTGATTCCAAGGGCAAATATTGCCATCGATCGTAGTTGCAAAGATTCGTCATCTAGTACCTTTTTAATCAAAGGAACAGCATCCTCAGGGGAGGCATGACGCAGATTGGCAAGGGCTACCATGCGATCGCGTAAATTCGGACTTTCTAACTGAGTAGAAATTTCTTGTAAGCTTAGAGCTGCCATTTAGTTCAAAGCGTTTTCTTTACTTATCTTAATTTACCTGATCCGTTCATCAGGCTGTTGCCATAGTGAAGTAGGAGTTTGGCGACTTTACAAAATGGCTCAATTATGATTTAAAAAGAAACAAATGTTAAGCTGTTACGCATTTAACTTGAACATTTACATGAAGGCTGATGACTGATGACCGTTAACCGTTAACCGTCAACAGTTAACCACCGTAAAGAGTGTTTATACTTTTTTAGCGCGCATCAGGTTACTTCTGGCTAGATTGTGTAACGAATTTAGCCCTAAGATGCATATTTAGATTAGCTTTTAAAACGGAGAGGGAGAGATTCGAACTCTCGTAGACGTTTCCACCTAACAGACTTTCCAGGTCTGCGCCTTAAACCACTCGGCCACCTCTCCAGGTGCCACAAGTTACGATCATACTATAGAATCCCAGAAAATGCAAAGATAAAGAAAGATATTTTAGATTGAATCTAAAAGTCCTAATCCCAAAACGCAAATCCAGATGTCCCGTACATACATAATTAGAGTTCGCGATCGCGCCACTGGTCAAACCCACACCCTAGAAGTCCCAGAAGACCGCTACATTTTGCACTCTGGTGAAAAACAAGGGGTAGAACTGCCGTTTTCCTGCCGTAACGGGGCTTGTACCACTTGTGCGGTGAGAGTTTTATCGGGAGAAATTTACCAACCGGAGGCGATCGGATTGTCGCCACATTTACGTCGGCAAGGTTATGCCTTGTTATGTGTGAGTTACCCCCGTTCTGACTTGGAGGTGGAGACACAAGACGAAGATGAAGTCTACGAACTCCAGTTTGGCCAATATTTTGCTAGGGGGAAAGTTAAAGCGGGTTTACCGTTAGATGAGGAATAAACAATTGAATAAGGCAGGGGGCAGGGGGCAAGGGGGAAAATTTTTGATGGTTGTGAGCCTTGGTAACTGGGTGCGAAAAATAGCCATTTTGGCTTGCTTATTGCTCTTGGTAAGTTGCCAAGGTAAAAACCAACTGCCCAATAATGAGGCTCAGGTGAAAGTAGCGCGGGTAGTTAGTGGGCAAAGTTTGGAAGTATTAGGCATGGCTGAACAACCAAATTTGATTTCCCAAGTGCGGTTAGTTGGGATTGATGCACCAGATTTGCGACAGCGGCCTTGGGGGGAAGCAGCAAAAGAACAGTTAGAGAATCTAATTGGTGGTGCAGAACAATCGGTAACCCTAGAGTTTGATTTAGAAGCAAAAGACAAAATCGGGCGAACTTTAGCTTATGTGTGGAAAAATAAGGTGTTGTTGAATGAAGAGTTAGTAAAACAAGGAAATGTGTTGTTTGTTGGGCGATCGCCCAACCACAAATATGACCTGCGTTTAGAACGTGCCCAACAATGGGCTAGGCTCATGGGCCAAGGAATCTGGAACTCAGAAAAACCCATGCGCCTCACTCCCGCCGAGTTTCGCCGCCAAAATCTTTGAAGAATGGGAATGGGGATGAGGGAGACAAGGGGACAAGGCGACAAGGGGAATAACCCATGCCCCATGCCCCATGCCCCATGCCCCATGCCCCATGCCCAGTATCCCAATAACTAATGACTAATCTACAAATTTTTCTAGATATTGCTACTGAAGCGGCATTAGCTGCTGGTGTCATTTTACAAGGTTACTTAGGTAAATTAGAAGACGCAATTATTGAAAAAGGTCGCCCTGGCGATTTAGTTACTGCTGCTGATAAAGCTTCAGAAGAGGTGATTTTAGAAATTTTGCGCCGCCACTTTCCCGATCACTCCATCCTTGCTGAAGAATCAGGGAAGTTAGGTAATCAAGAAAATGAATACCTTTGGGCAATAGATCCCCTAGATGGCACAACCAACTACGCTCATCAATACCCATTTTTTGCAGTTTCCATCGGACTGTTAATTAATGGCGTTCCGCAAGTTGGTGTGATTTATGACCCTTTCCACAATGAGCTATTCCGTGCTGCTGCTGGCTTGGGAGCAACACGTAACCGTCGCCCCATTAAGGTTTCGGTAACATCTGAACTAAGTAAAAGCCTACTAGTGACAGGATTTGCCTACGATCGCCGCGAAACCTCTGATAACAACTACGCAGAATTTAGTCACCTCACCCATCTTACCCAAGGAGTCAGACGTAGCGGTTCCGCCTCGCTAGATTTAGCGTATGTTGCCTGTGGACGTGTCGATGGTTACTGGGAACGAGGGCTTTCTCCTTGGGATATTGCCGCCGGAATAATTTTGTTACAAGAAGCTGGAGGCAAAGTCACCGCTTACGATGGTACTCCCGTCAAAATTGAGTCAGGTAGAATTCTTGCCACAAATAGTTATATTCACGGTTCCCTCAGTAGCGAACTTTTACAAGTTCCACCACTGTCAGCATGAGTGTAGCAGGTGGGGGCTTTCCCCTCTACTTTGGGTAAACTAAAAAGAATCTAACTGCTCCTTTGGTGCAAAACTTCTATATGTCTTTCAAAATAGACCGTGGACTATTTAAATATGATTTCATAGATCATCACGCAGTATTGTGCGTTCCAATAGATGCGGATGCCAAAGAGATTCGGAAACGCTATCTCAAAATTGCCCGTCGCTTACACCCGGACAGTAGTTTTACTGAAAGTGCTGAACAAAAACAGCTAGGGAACGAATTGTTATCAAAGTTAGTAAACCCAGCTTACGAAACACTGTATGGCGATCGCACTCGCACGGAATATATTCTAATTTTGTCGCAAATTGGCAGGCGCTTAGTACAAGAGTCTACTTCGGTAACTCTCAATACTGACTTGGCTAAACAGTTAGCCCAAACGCCTAATCTCGATCATTTCTATAAAAGTGCGATCGCTAAAATCGGCGAAACCCAATACGATTCTTTAGAGCAAGTGCCGCAAGTCATTGCCCAAGTTAGTGAATTGAATTTAGTGTATTTAATGCGGAGTGCAAGCAAACCATCCGCACCGCCGCCACCTGCTCAACCCAAAGTTCAATCAGGTACGCCTCAGCCAAATACACCAAAGAATACACCACCAGAACCAGCGCCACCAAAAGAAGACTCAATTATAGAACAATATGTACGTCGCGCTCAGTCTTTGATTGACAAAAACCAATTTGCCCAAGCCAAAGTAGAGTTGCAAGATGCCCTGAAGCTAGAACCGAAAAATAGTCGCTGCCATAGCTTAATTGCAATGGTGTATTTAAAGCAGAATCAGCTAAAAATGGCGAAAATCCACTTCGATAATGCTCTAAAATTAGACCCCCGTGACGAAACGGCTCTGCAATGGAAACCGAAAATAGATAAAGCTCTAGGACAACAACCTAATGATCATAAGGTGACTTCATCCCCCAATAATGGAGATAAGCAACCAGATAAATCTGGTAGTGGTGGTTTGTTCGGTGGTTTGTTTGGTGGGAAGAAAAAATAATGGTGTATCAACCAGCAGCAGGAGCCAGGGATTTATTGCCCTTGGATGTGGAGAAAAAAAGCTGGATTGAAGATCGGTTACAGCAGGTGTTTCACCGTTGGGGATATCACAGGATTATCACCTCGACTTTAGAGCGTATGGATACCCTGATGGCAGGAGAAGCAATCCAGCGCCAGATGGTGATTCAACTACAACAAAATGGCGAGGATGATGAATTAGGGCTACGTCCAGAATTAACAGCATCCATTGCTCGTACTGTTGTCACTCGGATGGCAAATACAACTTATCCGCAACGGTTGTACTACAACGCTAATGTGTTTCGCCGCACTTGGGAAAGTAGACACAATCGCCAGCAAGAGTTTTATCAAGCTGGGGTGGAATTATTAGGTGCTGGCGGATTGCTGGCGAATGCGGAAGTACTGTTGTTAGTAGCCGATTGTTTAGCAGCACTAGGCTTGCAAGAATGGCATTTGATTTTAGGTGAGGCGGGAATTACGCGATCGCTCTTGAGTGCGTTTCCTGCTAATTTACAGGATAAAGTTCGCAGTGCGATCGCTCATCTTGACCGCATTACCATAGATAGTTTACCCCTAAGTGACAAACTGCGCGATCGCGCCAGAATCATGCTGGATCTGCGAGGCCCCAGTGCGGACGTGTTACAAAAAGTTAGTAGTTTGGATCTAGATGAAGAACAGCGAGAGGCAGTAAATAATCTCAAATCCCTAGTAGAATTACTGGAATCAGAGAAAAAATTTCCCTTAATCCTCGATCTCAGCCTTATCCAAACCATAGATTACTACACTGGTATCGTCTTTGAAGTTGTCAACGATACCGATTCCCAAGCCAGAGTTTTAGGGCGTGGTGGTCGTTATGACCGACTTTTGGGGTTATATCATCCCCAAAGAGAAAACATCCCCGGAATTGGTTTTGGACTCAATATCGAAGATTTATACCAAGTTTTGTTGTCTACTCAGCAATTACCACAAGCAACCCCAGCGAGTAATTGCTTAGTTGTCCCAGAGACAATGAGTGCTAACGCCCCTGCCTTTGCCTACGCGCAAAAGCTCAGAGATTCTACTGATTTGGTGCGGGTAGAAATTGATTTGGGGGGAAGGGATACAGACGCTATTCGCCAATATGCAAGCGATCGCGGCATTGCCCAAATTGCCTGGATTAAACCTGATGGCTCCCCAAAAATAGAATCATTGCGTTAATGGGAATTAGGCATTGGGCATTGGGAATTTTGATTATTTCTCCCTGCCCCCTGCCCCCTGCCCCCCTGCCCTCTTCCCACTCCCCTGCTAGGCTAGAAATAGCCGATACAGAAAAGAGGGAATTGAGAATATGCCGCACACAATTGTTACAGAAGTCTGTGAAGGCGTAGCTGACTGCGTAGATGCTTGTCCAGTAGCTTGTATTCATGATGGGCCAGGCAAGAATGCCAAGGGAACAGATTGGTACTGGATTGACTTTGCCACTTGCATCGACTGTGGTATATGTGTCCAAGTTTGCCCAGTAGAAGGGGCGATTCTTGCAGAAGAACGACCGGAGTTGCAAAAAACTCCTTAATAGTCCATAGTCAACAGTCAATAGTTATGTTTAACTTGACTGTTGACTAATGACTAATGACCAATGACCAATGACCAATGACCAATGACAAATGACTATTTACTAAATGTTCAAAATGTCCACGCTGGATACATCAAAGATGTAGATATCCTGCAAGGTGTAAATTTTCAGGTTGCACCAGGGGAATTGGTAACAGTGATTGGCCCCAACGGTGCTGGTAAATCTACTTTAGCAAAAGCAATTTTTGGGCTTTTGATCCCCCACACAGGCACAATTACTTTCAAAGGTGAAAATATTGTGGGGCTAAAGTCCAATCAAATCGTTCAACGAGGAATGTGCTACGTACCGCAAATCGCCAATGTTTTCCCCTCTCTGAGTGTTGAAGAGAACTTGGAGATGGGCGCGTTTGTGCTTAACGTTCCCCTGAAACCAATCAAAGATAAAATATTTAGTATGTTTCCCAGACTGAGCGATCGCCGTCGTCAACGCGCTGGTACTCTCTCTGGAGGAGAACGCCAGATGCTAGCGATGGGCAAAGCTTTGATGCTAGAACCTAGTTTGCTGATTTTAGATGAACCATCTGCTGCTTTGTCCCCGATTTTGGTGACACAAGTGTTTGAGCAGATTAAACAAATTAATCAGGCGGGAACTGCGATCGTATTAGTGGAACAAAATGCCCGTAAGGCTTTAGAGATGGCCAATCGCGGCTATGTACTGGAGTCGGGACGCGATGCTATCTCAGGCCCTGGTCAAGAACTGTTGAATGATCCTAAAGTGGGTGAGCTCTATCTGGGAGCAGGGAAAAGACATTAATCATCTTTAATCACTCTTGCTCCCATTCAACATAACACCACTTTAAATAAGGAAACTTTGCCAGGCGATAGCGATGCCTAGTTTGGACTGCGCCTACGCTATCTATATAACTAATACAAAAGCTAATAAAAATTCCTGCCACTGCCGCGACCGTCGTTATCCATGCTCAAAGAATTCTCCCTAATAATCGCCTTTCTAATCACATCTACAGCGAGTAGAAAGGCAAAACAGGACATTCATTCAGGAAAAAATGATCAAAATGCAAATTAATCGGATTTGCCAGAACCCCGATTTAACAGGAAGGCGTATTGAACTTCCTATATATAAAGCTCTGCATCACTTTTTGATATACTGCTAAGTCACAACAACTCCTGTAAAGCTTCTCCAGAGGGAACCTGGGGGATTTTTTCATGGTATAAAAACGTCTATGTTTACCCTAATCAAAATTGATTGAGTGCTTTTGGCAATTTGGCATCCAAAATTTTCATGTTGCAGTTTTAATTGATATATCAACAGGGTTACTGGGACATTGAGAAAATTCTACAAGGGATTAATTCCCGTCTCAAAAATCCCACCCAATGGCCAGTTGTTGACGCTCACGCTCTGTAAACTACCTGAAATGGTGGATGCAGTAAACAAGCAGAGCAAAGCGTCATCGCTTCACCACAACTGGCTAGAAATCAAACAGAAAACAAATAGTACAAATGGACTCATACCATTTCATGAAATACCTTATACAGATGTAGGAGCGTACAAATGTACGCTCCTACATTCGATTCATTATGTTGCAAAGATTTTTGGCGGAGATATTAGCATACCAAAGCGATCGCTACCATTTATTTAACTTGAAGCTGCTTTAGTTTATTATTTGCTGATAGTAGTAAATCTTGAGCTTTTAGATAGGCTGTTGTGCCATTTTGCACCTTTTCTAATTGATTAACAATACTTTGCAATTGGCTCAACACTTGATTTCTATCCATATCATCAGCATCAGTAGGAATTGAAGCAAGTAACCTTTCGATTTCTCGTTGCGCCGTCTCCAAAGCTTCCACAGCATCTGCTTCAGATTGCCGCCTTACCTTAACTTGACCTAAATTCGCTTCATAAATTGCTAGTAACTTCTGTGCCTCAGTATAACCCGCCACATCTTTTGAAGAAATTTCTTTGAGCCGCTCAATTGCCTCTATCCACAAATTTTCTATCTGTTGCCATTCAGTTACACTATGCGGCGGATTTTGACCAGCTTTAGCAGCTTGCCACGAAAATTGCCGTGCTGCGGTGATTAAAGCAGTGATGCGATCGTTCCCTGCCGCCAATCCAACAACTTCCTGAAACTCACGCTTATAATTATCTAGTTGATTTTAGACAGTTTTTCCTGCCAGAGTTTGATTAGGAATCTGCTCTAATTGATTCAGCGCCGTTTGCCAAGCAGCTGTTCGAGTCTGCTTATCAGTTACTGTTGCAGCTTGTTCATATTGCTGTTTTGCATTTAACAGGGTCTGCATATTATCGGTAAGCAAAGACTGAGCATTCTTTTCCTGAAAAACCTTAGCTTCTAGCTGTCCAACTTGACTACGGAATGCATTAAAACTGTAGACACTAAAGCGCGAGTTGTACCACCAATATCTGTATTCAGACCAATCATTAACAAAGGAAGTTGGTAACTGATCTAGATGTTTTTGTGCTTCTTGTAGCTTCTGTTCTCCCAAAGCCAAATCAGCAGGACTGGTAGCTTTTTCAATCAATTGTTCAGCTTGCTCGACTGATACCAACGCCTGCCGATAATGATTATCCATGCTGATGTAGCTGGGTAGCAACAAAAAAGGCGCATGGAGCATCACCGGACGGCGAATCACGGGGTAAGGCTGGTTAGCCACCCAAATTACACCAACGGGAATGCCTATAAGTATTGCTATCCAAATAAGTTTACTACCTATACCCCGCTTGGCTTTGCTATGCAGTTGCTGAGAAGATATTTTGAGCGCCTGCCTTTCTAACTCCATTTCATGCTCTAATTTAGCTAGGTTTTTGGGGGTTGCAGATTGTACGCTGGGGGCAGACGGATTTATCTCAGAGCTATTTGGAGAATTTTTACGCAAAAAATCAAAGTTTATTTTGTTTAAAAAAGCCATAAATATAGTCAGTACTATGTTGATTATTCCCAAAACAACACTGAGAGGTTGTTTGAAAAGTGGTTGGCTATGATTTTAGGCACTTATTGATCCCCCCTAACCCCCCTTTTTAAGGGGGGAACCGGAATCAGAGTCCCCCTTTTT
>NZ_JACJQM010000310.1:0-3752 GCF_014696655.1 Nostoc sp. FACHB-888
TTGGGTGGCTAATGGGCTGTCGGCGATTGGCCAGAGACTATGAGTTATTACCGGAAACATCGGAGACGTTTATCTACCTTGCCATGATCCGGATCATGGTAAGACGATTAGCATAAAATTTTACCCCCCCAAACTTTTCAAACAGCCTCTTAGATAGGTCTCTTAATCCCAGTCGCTTAGTTGGTCGGGTGTGTAATGAAGAGGAGGCGTTATCACACGCTATTGCAGTTAAAGATGAAACTGCAATTCAAATACTCTATTTGCACAAAGTTATACTGTGTTATCTATTTGAAGAACACCATCAAGCTGAACAGACTGCTATTTTGGCAAGGCAACATTTTGAAGAAGCGACAGCAATAACGGTTCTACCTACATTCTGTTTCTATCATTCTCTGACGCTTTTGAGCCTATCGCTCGATGCTTCAAACTCCCAAAGAGCAGCTTGGCTAAACTGTGTTAACACCAACCAAGAAAAGATGCAGAAATGGGCAGAACATGCTCCAATGAATTATCTACATAAATTTTATCTAGTCGAGGCAGAGAAAGCGCGAGTCTTAGGGCAATTTCTTGAGGCTGAGGAGTTTTATGAACGGGCGATCGCAGGTGCTGCTGAAAATGAGTATATCCAGGAAGAAGCATTAGCTTATGAATTAGCGGCTAAACACTATCTAGCGCGAGGTCGGTCAAAAATTGCTCAAACCTACATGAAAGAGGCGCACTATTGCTACGATCGCTGGGGCGCAACCGCTAAAGTTAAAGACTTAGAAAACCGCTATCCACAGTTCTTTTCTCAGTCGTCTAGAGCCGCTTCCACATCAATTCCTATTACTGCTGAAACTATCTCTAATCCCTTCCATACCGCTTTCGATTTAGCAGCAGTGATGAAAGCTTCACAGGCGATTTCTCGTGAAATTGAACTGAAGCAATTGCTGCGATCACTGATGCAAATTTTAATTGAGAATGCTGGCGCACAAACCGGATATCTGATTTTAGAAAACTCAGGAGAATGGTCGATTGAAGCGGCTTGTGAACTCAATACCGATGAGAATGCTTGTGCGACTCAGGTGTTACAGTCTATTCCAATTGCCGATCAATTGCCAGAATCAATCATTCAATATGTGATTCGGACTCTGAAGGCTGTCACCTTAAATGATGCGACTCGTGAAGGTGCTTTTATTAATGAGCCATATATTCAACAGAACCAGCCTCAATCTGTTTTCTGTTTGCCGCTGCTGAATCAAGCCAAGCTGGTCGGTGTGTTGTATTTAGAAAATCGGTTAGCAGCTAGAGTATTTACACCAGAGCGATCGCAGGTCTTGCAGCTATTATCGACTCAAGCAGCGATCGCCATCGAAAATGCCAACCTTTACTCAGAACTGCAAGCTAAGGAAAGCAAGATCACCCAGTTCCTCGAAGCGATTCCGGTGGGAATTGGGATCGTGGATGCGGCGGGTTGCCCTTACTATGCCAACCAATGCAGCAATCAACTCATGGGCAAAGAAGCTGATACTTCCGTAGCACCGGAGCAGCTCTCAGAGGCTTATCAGCTTTATGTAGCGGGAACGGATCAAATCTATCCAGCGGAGAGCTTGCCTAATGTGCGGGCATTAAGGGGCGAACGCATCAGGACTGAAGATATAGAAATTCGTCGAGATCATGCCACAATTTTACTTGAGGCACGGGGAACACCAGTTTTTGATCAACAGGGCAATATCACTTATGCGATCGCTACCTTTCAGGACATTACAGAGCGCAAACAAGCCGAGAAACTCCTAGCCGACTACAACTGCACTTTAGAGCAACAGGTCGCAGAACGAACTGCTGCGTTACAACGCAGTGAAGCCAAGTTCCGAACTATCTTTGAAAACTCGCAGGTTGGCATCTACCGAACCCGCCTCTCGGATGGATTAATTCTCGATGCCAATCAACGCTTTGCCAATCTGTTGGGCTTTGATTCACCAGAGGAGATCATTGGGCTGGAACACAGCATCGGCTATTTTGTAAATCCCAGCGATCGCCAATACGCCATTGAGGTGATGAAGCGTGATGGGGAAATGCGAAGCTTTGAAGTCCAGATGCGAAAACGAGATGGGACGCTGTTTTGGGGCCTTTGTTCCTCTTATCTAAATGCAACCGATGACTACATTGAAGGGGTGGTTGCAGACATTAGCGATCGCAAACAAGCAGAAGCCGCCCTGCGTGAAAGTGAGCAACTGTTGGATGTGTCTTTCTCCCAATCCCTTGACGGCTTTTTCATCATGATGCTTGATCAGCCAGTGCAATGGGATGACACAGTTGATAAGGACAAGGTCTTGGACTATGTCTTTAGTCACCAGCGGGTTACGAAAGCCAATGATGCCATACTCGCTCATTATGGACGTAGCCAAGAGCAGTTTATTGGTTTCACTCCTAACGACTTGTATGCTCACAATCTAGCCTACGGCAAACGAGGACTAGCCTACGGCAAACAGGTGTGGCGGGAACTTTTTGATGCTGGGAAGCTACATATCGAAACGGATGAATGCAGATTGGATGGGACTTCAATCTGGATTGAGGGAAACTATAGCTGCCTTTATAACAGTCAAGGCAGAATCATCGGTCACTTCGGGGTACAGCGGGACATCAGCGATCGCAAACAGGCAGAAGCAGCGTTGCAAGCCTCTGAAGCAGAACTGCGGGCGCTTTTTTCAGCCATTCCCGATCCGCTTTTCATCTTCACCACTGAAGGGCAATTGGTCAGTGCAATCAAAGGGAATCCATCCTATGGAGAGTTGTTATGTAAGGACGAGGGTATTGGCAAAACACTGCATCAACTTTATGCCAAGGAAGAAGCTGATGAATTCCTGAGTTATATTCAGCAGGTGGTGAAAACCCAACAGATACTCACCGTTGAATACAGTCTGTGGATCGATGGGCGAGAGATCTGGTTTTCGGCTCGCATTGCCCCGATTCGGCATGAGCAGGTGCTTTGGTTAGCGCGAGATATTACGCTGCAAAAGCAAGCAGAAGCAGCCTCAATTTTAGAGGAGCGCAACCGCATGGCACGCGAAATTCACGACACACTTGCTCAGTCGTTTACAGGCATTCTGGCTCAGGTGGGAGCGGCAAGCCAGGTGCTAACGGATGATTTAGAAGCAACTGGGGCACACCTGGATCTGATCAAAGAATTGGCCCGAACTGGACTGACTGAAGCGCGGAGATCGGTCGTCGCGCTCCGTCCTCAGCTTTTGGAGTCGGGCAGTTTACAGAGTGCTCTCCATCGCCTCGTCGCTCAGACTAGAGCTGCCGCAATCGATACCACTTTGCACTATGAGATCGAGGGGGCAGTGTATGCTTTACCCACTGAAGTCGAGAATAACCTACTGCGGATGGGGCAGGAAGCCTTAACCAATGCAATTAAACATGCCAATGCTGACGAAATTCGAGTTGAGCTAATCTACGATCGCGATCAGTTTTGCTTGCGCGTGAAAGACAATGGACAGGGCTTTGGAGTTGGGAGTATTCCATCCTCTGAGGGGTTTGGCTTACTCGGCATGAGCGAGCGAGCAGAACGTATCGGCGCACAACTCACAATTAGGAGTCAACCCGGGCAAGGAACAGAGATGATTGTCACCGTCAACCCTTGAGTGAGCATTACAATGAGCCAAGCTAGGGTGGCCGCCGAGATACGTGCAAAATGGGACACGTTGTAAAGAAATGTTAAGAAATCAGGTTGAAACCATTGATTTTAGGTTCAGTCGAGCCAGAAATTT
>NZ_JACJQM010000311.1:0-3742 GCF_014696655.1 Nostoc sp. FACHB-888
CTCCCCCTCACAATGATTATCATTTTAATATTGAGTGAGATTTAATTTCCTCAAAGCCTTATGTAGTTTGAGTCTTGGTGTATTTCATACTGATTCAGGCTCGTCAATATTTAGATGCGTTTGCCCTGGCAGGTGTACCGTTAGCCAGAACTAAAAGAAATCAGGTTCGTTGTGAGTTAAGTGGAAGACTAATATCTCCAAGCGATAAACGCCTTCAAGCGGGAAGCTTAGTTTGTGATGGAGAAAAAATAGAAGTTTTAAATGGTGGTAGGATTAAATTTTTCTGTTTCAGTACAGGAGAAATTTTAGATTTATCAAGTGGAGTTGTTTCTTCTGATATATGTGCCAAACCTGATTTGTCTAAGTCTGCTTGTTACACAGGTAACGGAGACTTCTGCCCAAGAACGCCAAAAGGCAGAGCAGGAGGAAACGATGAGCCGACAATCATTTATCCTTATACTATGCCAACATTAAAACCACGCCCGGAAATCGTCTGGCTTCCTGTTACAAGTGCTACTTCTTATAAAGTAAGGTTTGATTGTTATGATTTTAGTTGGGAAAGAGTTACAAATCAAACGAGATTGGCTTACCCTGCGGAAGAAAAACCTCTTGCATCTGGGCAAATATGTCAAATTCTTGTTTTCGCTTATAAGAAAGACAAAATTACTGGTGGAGATCCGTCAGTAATCTCTCTGTTACCACAGAATGAGGTTGCATGGATTAAAGATGCGGTCAAACAAATTAGTAAATTAAAACTTCCTCCAGATGAAACTGCTCTTGACTTTGATGCTATATTTATGTCAAGAGATCTTTTAGATGAAACAATTGAGCAGTTAAACAATGTTGTTTCAGTAGGTACTAAGAATCCAACTATTTACAGAGTACTGGGCGACCGCTATTTTCAAGCAGGTGTACTAGATCAAGCGAAGCGTCAATATTTAAAAGCATCTGAGTTAGTGAAAACTAGTAACAACTCAACTGAGTTAAGGAAGGTGCAAGAGGGATTAAAGTTAGTAGACTATTACAACCAGCTTCCTACGAGTAGATAAGGGGCCCAATGATAAGGGTTATTGTACTCAGGAATCGCCATCAAACTTATTTGTGCAAGTCTTAAAGCCTCTGCTTTGTGAATACCATTCTTGAGATTTTTATAAAATTCATTCATGAGAACAACACTAGATTTAGAATCTACTAACCACAGAGTAGCTATTATACTTCTCGCACCTGCTTGCGCTGCTACACCAGCAATTCCCAATGCAGATATCTTATTACCCTTGGCAGTTTGGCACGCACTTAGTACCAATAACTCAATTGCATCTTGACGGATTTGAGCTTTAGCTTTTAACAAAGTGCCAAACTGTCCAATATTGACTAACTGATCCCAAGTGAAAAATCCGGTTTTTCTAGAAATAGAGCTAAATTGAGCATGTGTTGTTAAGTGAAGAATGGTAAAGTCTTTTTTATTCAGTTCTTCACTAAAGCGTTTAGTATTAAATTCTTTATTGAGCAAGCCTAGTGAGGAATTGGTTTGTTTTTTTACATTTGCTATCTCTGCTTCCACATCAGGTAGAGGTTTTAGTCCTTTAGGAGCATCAGGGTCATAAAAGCTAGGAGCAAATGTGGAAATTCCACCAATTAGAGCATTTGAATGTTCTTGAGATAAAGCTCGAGGCTGGCGAACTTTAGACCCTAAAGTTTCTGAGGAGCTATAGTGCTGAAATAAATAATCTTTCCCATCGTAAAGTATACCCATTGGTAAACTTTGAAAAGATTTGTCTAGAACAAATACTAAAGTTCCACTTGAAGGCAAAGATTTCTTAAGAGGTTCAATTAGCTGCTTATAAAGTGCTTGAGAATGTGGAGTAATAAGATTCTTGCCGTTGGAAATAAGCTCTTTGTTTTGTAAGATGCTTAACAGAGCATTAACATGATTTTTGACTAACTTGGAATCAGCAGAATGATGATGAATAGAAAAATCTGGGAATTGGGCAAATACTTGTATAGTGTCGTCTAGGTCGATAATGTGAATAATTGCTGATGCACCAGCGAAATTATCAATTTTATCTAAAGCAATAAGGTCGAGTTTGCCACACTTTAGATAATCCTCCAACTGTGCTAATTGAAGCTGTTGGTTGGCTTTTATTACTTTACGTTCAAAATTAGGATATTGTTCTGCTATCAGCAGTCGCATGTAATTCCGGTATACAGGCTCTACTTTCTCATAAAAGAAAAACTGTGCATCTAAATTGCTATGCAAGAGATTATCACGAACTTGTGTTATGCTATCAATGGCTGCACCGTAAGCTTGAATAGCTCTTTTGGATTTACCCTGTTTTTGGAATAAATTCCCTAACTGCTGTTGCCATTCATAAGCAACATCTGCATCATTGATGGACTGAGCTAAACTTAAAGCTTCTTCAAAATATGTTTGCGATTCGTATGGATTTAACTTACCTAAAGCACCTAAGCTTTTAGATTTTAAGAGTTGATTGTTAATATTTTTAGCTATTTTTAAGGCGGATGTAGTATACTGAACAGCTACCGATTGTAATGATTGATTCTGAGTTTTGCTTAGGCTTTTAGCAAATTTAAGTTGAGCTTGAATAGATTGTTCGGGCGACAATTGATAAAAAACTGAGGAGCTTTGCAATATAATATCTACTAAAGGTTGAATCTGCTGATTAACTTTTGTACGAGTATTCACTAGCTTAGGTTTGTCTGTTAGCCATTCATCAAAGTCTAGTAATAAGTTTAAACGGTTCAGTTGCGCTTGTAGTTTTATTTCTTGTGGAGAACTTGTCCTATCTACTAAAAGTTGGTATATATCAAGTGACTCCTGTGCCTTCTGTGGAATCGAGTCTACAATTGCCTCTCTAAAGACTGGTTCCTCTATCCATTTGTATTCATCTCGCGCTCGTTGATAGATGGACTGTTTTGTATTACCCAATGACAGTAGAATATCGCTAATTTCTTTTGAAGGTGTTTGTTTAGCGAATAATAGTGTTTTTTCCAAAATTAGTTCAGATTCATTTAACTTGCCAACTAAGCGTAGAACTTGCCCCATGCTTTGTAATCCCAATAAGTTTATTGGTGTTATTTTTAACTGATGTATTGCTGCTATCAGTTGCGACTTCTCGTATTCGGTAAGTTCTAATATCGTTGGGTTACAATTCCAATTATTTAATTTTAGAGCCTCTAAAAGTTTCTCACAAGCCTGAGAGTGTAAACCTAATTTTTGCAAGGCAAAATTTTGATTAATCAGGCTCCCACTAACACCTTCGGCATCTTTGATCTGATGATAAATTTTCGTGGCTTGTTGCCAACTGTCAAGAGCCTCTGCTGCTTGACCTTGATTTAATTGTTTTCTACCCACTTGGCTTAAAAGTTCAGCCTGTTGTATATGTGTTTCTTTTTCCGTTGACTGAGCCAGCAATAGAGACGATTGAGTTAAAACTATTGATAAAGCTAAAATGCCTAAAAGAGCATATTTTAGGCAATATCTCCATTTAATCATCGCTTTACTGTGTTGCTGGATAGGAAAGTTCTGCTACAGAATCGACCGATGTACACGGAATGGTAGAAAAAAAGCTATCAGGTGTAGCTTGATTAGGCGCTATCGCAACTAATTCGACGTTCCCTCTGGAATCTATTAGACCTCTTGCAGAATTGATTTTGTGTTATAATGATTGGTTTTCTTAATCTGAATGGGGTGAGATAACTAAAAAGATTGATGCCTGGGGTA
>NZ_JACJQM010000312.1:0-3718 GCF_014696655.1 Nostoc sp. FACHB-888
TTAAATTCGTTGAGTATTATTTTCTTAATTATCCTAATTTTTTGCGTTGTCATTAACTGAAATTAATTCATACTTCAAATTGAAGTGCGGAATGTGGGTTATATATTAATCCAGAGATGCGTTAACTAGGATGAGCGATGCCGGGATACCGTTGCGTCACATTCAGGAGATATCGGGACATCGCACTTTGGCAGCTTTGGAGCGATATTTGGGCGTAACTGAAAAGCAAAAGCAGAGATCGCGTTCTGCTTTGGATTTTTGAATAATGTCGGCAATTTATAGAACAAAAGCGAAAAGCTGTTTCGGTGATTGGGTTTTAAATTCCAAAAACTACAATTGGAGCGGCAACGGACAAGGCAAGATATTAACCCAAGTCGAAACAGGTATGAGGTTATGCGATCATTTCGGCATTATTCGTGGGACAATCGATTTGATTTGGCGTTGCCTGTAGACAAGCTCACTTTACAGTAGTCCAATAAACTTTTGGTTTACTGGAATGAGTGTCGAAAGATAAAGGGAGACTCATGAATCCTAATACAGAAGAACTGATCCAACAACTAGGGCAACAGTACTCAGGTGCAGTGATGAAGCCTTTGTACACAGCTGTGGTGACTGTAACACCAGGGCAACAGGGACATGCACGGATGTCAGGTCATGCCCAAAGTAACGATGGTTGGCTTGATTTGAACCTGGCGTTTCCTGCTGAACTAGGTGGCACAGGGCAAGGAACGAATCCAGAGCAGCTTTTTGCAGCAGGTTATGCCGCCTGCTTTCATGGTTCGCTGGCTTTAGTTTCAAAACAACTAGGTATTGATGCTTCAAGTGCCACAGTTACGTGTGCTGTAACCATTGGCAGAGATCCAAGCGATGGTGGATATATGTTAGCTGCTAAATTAACTGTCGCTCTGACTAATCTTGACCGAGAAAAATCTGAACAGGTCGTTGCCCAAGCTCACAAGCTCTGTCCCTACTCGAAAGCTATTCATGGCAATGTTGATGTAGAAGTGGTGCTAGCTTAAATTATGCAAAGATAGTTTCTTGTTGGCAAATAGATAATACTGGAAAGAAAGGTAGGCAATATTGCTTATCTCAAAGCTTATAGATAAAGCACTTTTAGAAATGACACCACATTTTCTCTAGCTAAAAATCTCTCATGCTTTAAGAGAGATAGTTTCAGCACAAGCGAGTTTTAATCCCTATTGATTCCTGAGCAATAGTACGTACAATTATACGTAGTTCATGATTAATTTCATTAAATCGGCTTGGCTGAAAACGCATAACCTATGTTTTTAGGCAATTTTGGCAATATTTATTCAGATGAGCTAATTACTGCTACTGAGTTAAATCGGCAGCCTGGACGAGTTCTAGACAAGGCTTTAGAACATCCAGTAACAATTACTCGTAACGATCAGTCTTTTGCACTGTTGCGCCGGGAGGAAGTAACTTCTCTGGTGAAAGCAGCTACTCAAAGTAAAGCGGTTTTTGAAGCATTAACCGTTGCTTTTTCTCTATTATTAGGTAAAGAAATCGGCTTTGAACACCCTTATGGATGGTTAAGCGTGTTCGATTCTTCGGAGTTGCAAGAGTTTATTAAGGGACTAAGCGAGGCTTTTAGATTAATAGATTCCTCAACTATGGCATGGGAAATGATTGACGCAATTATCCATGAATGGCGTGAAAGTGCTATTGCAATCTCTAGTCCAGAACTGGCAGCAGCTTTTAGTGCCGAAACTGATGAAGTGCCATTAACTAAACCATCTCTTAGGAGTGCTGTGTGAGAGAGGATGTCAGATAATCAAGAAGAAAATCCCATAGTGGAGAATGTGGAGCCGCCAAATGTTAAACTGACGGCTCCTGCATTAAAAGAGATAAAAAGCACTTGGTTGGTGGTAGCCAAAAATCGTCGGGTGAATCGGGATTGGGAAGCTTTAATGCAGCGTTATCCAGAAAACACTCTTCGCTGTTATGAGGATTTATGTACTACACCAACCACTCGACAGCCAGGGCGTGTTTTTCCTTTGAAGGGCAAACTCTACAAGGGGGCATGGGAATACGAAGTGACAAAAGGGGACAGAGTATTTTATGTTCCTGATGCTCAACAGTTGAAAGTCGTTGTTTACTATGCAGGGAAACATCCTTCCCCTGCACCTATACCGTAAACTTACTCAACACTTGTCATCGTCTCCAGTTGTGCAAATAGTTTCTCTATTTGCTTGCGCTTCTTAGAGTCTGACCAAATACGCGATTTTCTTAGCTTGGTAGTCGCAGCAGTAAAGCGTTCTTTGCAATAGACTTGTTGGGTAATAAGCTCAAAAATCCTTGAAATCTGCTTGTGGCAAGCTTTTTATTGATTTCTGACCAAAATTATTGAAACCCAGACTCCCTAAGCCTTTCAGCGATTTTAGTCACTATTTCCCGACAACTCTAATAGCTTGTTCTAAAAACTCAACACGCTCATTCAACTTTGAAATCTGGGGGATGGCTTTGGTATACTCAACGCCGTGTACAGTTCCCTTTTTGGCACGGTAATCCCTAATTTACTCAAATTTCTGTACGATGCTTCAAGCGCCCACGCCCAGGCAATCGCTTTGCGAGAACGAGAGCGAAAATTATTGAACTGATACATCCAAGTGAATCCCAAACAATAAGACTACTCCCTCTATTTTTGAAGCTGTTTCTGACGCGATTCAAAGAGTTTGGATAACTGAAGAAAAAGAGTTGATTGCGAATGATTCCGAACTGCGAAGTCACTTAGAAGAATGGCTAAATAAAACATTTAAGTGATAGTTGTTGGCATCAAGCCAATTGCAAAATAGTCTGAGACTTAAGTGCCTCTTCAAGCTTCAGTCAACCCATGAATTTCTTTGAAGATATTCCTTTTTGAAACTTCTTGTATGCGTCTGGTACTTGATTACAAGACTGTTAGCGCTTCGCGTAACCTTTGTGAACATTAAAGATTTTGGAGAAATACAATGGATATTCAATCAACACTTACCCAAGCTATTGTAGTTATTGTTATGAGCTTTGTTGCTCTGATGATTTTCGATTTTATTGACAGACTTTATGTTGTGCCATTACCATCTATTGCAATTGCACAACTCAATTCCTGTTCTGAATCCGCAATAACAGCAACTCAATTTGAGCCACTATCTAACACTGAACAAGTAAAAGTCGAACCTCAACAAATTCCCTTCGTTACATCACAATTTGAGGAAATTTCTGACCCCTGGACATTAGAACTAGAGCCTCACAACAGTTCTACCAAAACTCAACCAGTTGTACTCCCGTTCCCCTCACTTAAACTGCTACCACCAGCAACAGGAGTACAACCGAAATCTTTGGCTAAAACCGCCAAGCCCAAGTCTACCAAAACTACCAAAACTACCAACACCAAAACCACTAAACCAACCAAGCAGTCCTTGACCAAACCAACCGTGACTGAACAAAAAAGTAAACCTGGTACGCGCTTTAAAGCTGCTTAACCACAATTGAGTTTGAACCAAAGCTTGCGCCTTTGCACTCTTTGTAAAGGCGTAATGTCCCATGCCCAGGCGCAAGCTTAATTTTGTATTGGTGAAGGTGTTGCGGCTACGCCAATTTTTCATGAAAATCATAATTATAGAACCCATTTGACATCTAAGAAGGTACTGCAAGCCTCTTAATCATTAGCCTGATGAAGCAGAGATTGAGTTTGGCAGTGGCATTAACCAGGGTTCGT
>NZ_JACJQM010000313.1:0-3716 GCF_014696655.1 Nostoc sp. FACHB-888
CCGAGAGTTCAGCCTTTAATGTCAGTAATCTGCTGACGGGCTGGATTAGTTATTTACGGACTGGCTACCGTGATTCACTAATCAACGAATCGCACTTTCATCCTTGATAGATACTTGTGAGTGGTAGCGTAAGACATCAGGAGAATCATGGTGTTGACGCAGCATTGCTTGTGCTGGCTGTACACTCCATCCACATACAGTTAACGCTAGGAATACAACTAGGGCACAACGCCAAAAATATTGTTGGAATTTTCGCTTCATGTGACGAAATAAATCTGCATAAGAATGATAATCGCGGTAGTGGAGGGAGAGGCTGCTGTAGCTAAAGTTTCTTCATGTTTATATCTCTGTGGAATAGATGTGTGTCAAGCACTCTCGGGTAAATAAATTTGGCTCTCCCAGACTAGTTATAAAAAAATAATACTTGATATCGGGTTAAATGCTTATATAGTAAGGGATTCAAGAAGAACAAAGCATATTTTTATTAAATCTTCGATTTATTTTAGACAAACCTTGTTATATCAATTGTTTTAGCCGTTTTTTGGTGTTAATTTATCAACCCAAGTTTAGGATAGCCATAAATTTTTACCTCTGCAATGAGGTATTCGCTGCCGGTAGAAAGACTTTCAATTGCCGGGTGAGGAGTTTGGAACCAGAGCAAGGCGGCACAATTCAAGCGATCGCTTTAACTACTAGCGTGGAGGGATAAAAGCCTGTGGGGCAATCCTAGAAGACTTGTGTGTAAACAATAGCATGAGTTCGGAGTATCACTGCATCTCTACTCAGGTCATAGCAAACTTGCTGGAAATCGACTTCTACCTTTCTCCACAGGATGACGCTAGCTAAACAAGCGATTAAACTATGGATAATATCAAGCAAGTGTTGCTTTTAGCACCACTTACATAAATTTAATTTCATTGTTACATCTAAAATCTGATCCTGCTATATAAATATCGATTATGTCAGTGTATCAAGGAAGTTGTGGGGAGACCGCCGATTTGATTATTGGTGTTCACAACCAAGAAAGCCGCGAATTACAAGCAAATTCTGCTCCTGTAAATGCTCTTGCTACCAGACAAGGAACTTTTTCTACGTTTCTTGCTCCCCTGACTCAAGATACTTTTAAACAAGTCGTTAAGGATGTCGAGCAAAAATTACAGATTGTCCATCAAACCCTATCAATGCTAGATTCTCAGGGTTTTGAAACTCTTCTGCAAGAAATGTTGCATTCGATAACCTTGAAAACCGGGGAATTACTGGGGGCAGACCGGACGACAATATTTTTATTGGATGAAGAAAAACAAGAACTCTGGTCAATTCTGGCTGAGGGGGAGGGCGATCGCTCTTTAGAAATTCGTATCCCTGCGAATAAAGGCATTGCTGGGGAAGTCGCCACTTTTAAGCAAGTTATTAATATTCCCTTTGATTTTTATAACGATCCGCGATCGCATTTTGCCCAAGAACAAGAAAAAAGGACTGGCTATCGCACCTATACCATGCTGGCTTTGCCATTGTTAAATGAACATGGGCAATTAGTTGCAGTAGTACAATTGCTGAATAAATTAAAATCTGGAAATAATCACGATACTCCACTTGCAGAGCGCATTGATACCAAAGGTTTTATCTGTGCTGACGAACAATTATTTCAAGAATTTGCCCCTTCGATTCGCCTAATTTTAGAATCCTCGCGCTCTTTTTATGTCGCCACCCAAAAACAAAGAGCAGTGGCGGCGCTGATGAAGGCAATCAAGTCTTTATCTCAAAGCAGTCTTGACTTAGAAGACACATTAAAGCGGGTGATGGATGAAGCCAAGGAACTGATGAATGCCGATCGCAGTACATTATGGTTAATAGACCGCGATCGCCATGAATTGTGGACGAAAATCACCCAAGATGATGGTTCAACTAAGGAGTTACGAGTCCCCGTAGGTAAAGGCTTTGCTGGTATAGTAGGGGCTTCTGGCAAGAAATTGAATATTGCCTTTGATTTGTACTACCATCCTGACTCTGATACTGCCAAACAACTCGACCAGCAAAATGGCTATCGCACCTGTAGCTTGCTTTGTATGCCAGTATTTAACGCCGATCAACAACTGATTGGTGTTACCCAACTAGTAAATAAAAAGAAAAGTGGAGATTTTCCTCCTTATAATCCAGCTGATTGGCCCAAAGCTCCCGACTGCTTCCAAGCTAGCTTTGACCGCAACGATGAAGAATTCATGGAAGCTTTTAATATTCAAGCGGGAGTAGCGCTGCAAAATGCTCAGTTGTTTGCCACAGTCAAGCAACAAGAACAAATGCAACGAGACATTCTGCGTAGTCTTTCTAACGGAGTAGTTTCCACTGATAAAGCTGGGTTAATTATCGCCGCTAATGAAAGTGCCAAACGTTTGCTAGGACTGGAGCCAGAAGACCGTTTAGAAGGCAAATTAGTTACTGATGCGATCGGCATCAAAGAAGGTGACTTTAGCAAGTGGTATCAGGATGCTTTACATGCAGCCGACTTAAAAGGCCGCCAGCAGTATTACCCCGATCGCACACTATTAACTACTGGTACAGAACAGCACAGTATCAATTTATCGATTAACACAATTGCTGATGCTAGCGATCAAGAGCAAGTCCGTGGGGCGCTGGTGGTAATGGAAGATATTAGTGATGAAAAGCGGCTCAAGAGTACGATGTACCGCTACATGACTCAGGAATTAGCCGAAGAATTGCTGAAATTGGATGATGCTAAACTAGGAGGCGATCGCAAAGAAGTTTCGATTTTATTTTCCGATATTCGCGGCTACACCACTTTGACAGAAAACTTGGAAGCAGAAGAAGTGGTGAGTATGCTCAATGAATATTTTGAATCAATGGTAGAAGCAGTCTTTAAACATAAAGGCACCCTTGATAAATACATTGGCGATGCGATTATGGCTGTGTTTGGTTCTCCCTTACCCTTAGAAGAACACGCTTGGATGGCAGTGCAAACATCCTTAGAAATGCGCCATCGCCTGCACGAATTTAATCAACGTCGTTATGCAGATGATAAGCCTAGAATCAAGATAGGCATTGGCATCAATTCTGATACCGTGATTAGTGGGAATATTGGCTCTAGCAAGCGGATGGAATTTACCGCTATTGGCGATGGCGTTAATCTTGGTTCTAGATTAGAAAGTGTTAGTAAACAGTATGGTTGCGATATTATTATTAGCCATAACACTTTTAAACCATGTCAAGATCAGATTTGGGCTAGAGAACTAGATTACATTCGTGTCAAAGGCAGAAATGAGCCAATAGCCATATATGAATTACTAGGTTTGCGTTCCAACCCTATTGAAAGCGAAAAATTGCAAGTGATTGAGCACTATCATAAAGGGCGCAAATATTACCTCAATCGCCAGTTTTCCTTTGCTAGAGCCGAGTTTGCCAAAGTTTTGGCAGCAGACAACCATGACAAAGCTGCTATGTTGCATCTGTTGCGTTGTCAGCATTGGTTACAATCACCTCCAACAGAATCAGATTGGGATGAAGGAGTCTGGACGTTTCAGGAAAAATAACTGGTCAAGTCGCTTCTCTACGAGACGCTGCGCGAACGCTCCAATTAAAAATTGATAAACCAATTCGCAATTCGCAATTCGCAATTCGCAATTCGCAATTCGCAATTACGTTTTATCACAGGGTTTTAACCCCGTGACAAAACTTTTCGCCTTCAAAGGCGAGGTTTTAGA
>NZ_JACJQM010000314.1:0-3612 GCF_014696655.1 Nostoc sp. FACHB-888
ACAGTGTAAATTATCTATCTTTTCAGCCCCCTACTGCTAGCGATCGCTTATTCTTTTCTTATCCGCATTCTTTGTTTCATTTGTCAATGCGTAAGTTCTGGGGTTATCTTGATAGCAAACAAAAACAAACAGTGATTCAATGGCTTAGACAAAAAGATTACTGGCATTTAAATGAACTAAAAGAGTACATAGAAGAAAGTTTCAATATAGCATTTGAGTCAAACCAAAGTTATTATAATCTATTTAAAGAAGCATCTATAAGTTGGAAAAAAACACAAAAAAAGAACCCACGCAAAGACGAGGAGTTAGTAGCAAAAAAAAACTAGAAATTACAGCATGGCTTAATGCACATCAAAGTGAGATTGTGTCTGGAGAAATGGTTGTATTTTTTGAGGATGAGTGTCATTTGTTGTGGGGAGACATTTGTGGTTATATTTGGGGTAATACTCAAGAAAGAATTGAAGTTCCAGTTCTTAACGAAAGACAAAGACAGACATACTTTGGTGCACTGAATTATTACACACAAGAATTTTTAATTAAGCCGTTCAAAAAAGGTAATTCTAAATCGGCAATTGCATTCGTAGAATACCTGCTTACTCAATATCCTAAAAGCCGCATGACTTTGATTTGGGATGGAGCTAGTTATCACCGTTCAGTTGAATTTCAAGATTATTTAAAATCTGTAAATCAGGGTCTAAACGAGAACGAATGGAAAGTTACTTGTATTCGCTTCGCTCCTAATGACCCGACACAAAACCCAGTGGAAGATATTTGGTTGTCTGCTAAAAAGTTTATTAGAGAATATTATCATCTATGTAAATCTTTTACTATTGTCAAGCGTTTATTTGAACTCGCTGTTCACCATGAAATATTTAATTTCCCAAAAATATTTATGTATGATTGATTTTCACAAATGATTTAGGATTGCTATAGAATTGGCGAAGCCTCATTTTTCTTGCTCCTAACCAGTAGTTAGAGCTACTAAGCAAAAGACATAGTGTGTCACGCGACCGACGGCTTCAATAGTATTATTTGCCAGCCACTGCACTAAGGCGATTGCTTCTGCTTTGAATAAAAGGCTTGCTCAAAATGGCTGTGTGTCCGTTGATTGCTTCTCCAGGCTTCTTTACCCACTCAATAGAGTTTGTGCTATACCCCGGTGATCATGTCTCTAGACTATGTTTCGAGTTGGAATGTTGGCTTGACTTGGTTTGTAATGGTTGACTTGCGAACTCTTTCGCGTCCTGGGTGCAGGCAGTTCGCTTTCCTTACCCTTATGCTTATCAATATAAAAGCGATACTGTGTTTTGTCAATGTCTAATTGTGATTTATCACTTTTAGAGTGTTTTAAATCAATGCATGACTTTGATAATTATGTGATATGCTGGCGGAAGAAGTAAAGTTAAGGTGTTGTTTTTATGAATCAAGCTTTGATCATTTGGAAGTTACGAGAAGTTATGGCTAGGTACAAAATAAAATCAAAAGAGCTAGCGGCCGAATTGGGTGTGCATCCCAACTCAGTGACAAATCTAAGAAAAGCAGAAACTATGCCACGCCTAGATGGTGAAGCACTGGACAATCTCTGTAATGCCCTTAATAAATTGGCAGACAGAGAAATCAGCTTAATGGAGTTAGTAACTCACGTACCCAATTCCCGTAATTAAAAGCGATCGCTCCCCGCCAAGAGCGCGATCGCCTTCACTAGCCCTTCTGCAAAGGATAGCCACGTCTAACTTAGAGAATTTTCAAAAGTTAGGCAAGAGTAGCCTTGTAGTGGCATTCGTGAGATTTATCACTAAATAAAGAATTTGAAGCTATCTAAAACCGATATAAATTAGATTTAAACCAAAAAATTATGTACTTCTAAAAATATTAATTTAAGTATATTTAACTAGACAAAAAACTATAATGCTGGCTATTAAACAATGTGCTAGCTCCATCATATTGCCCTAAAATTAAATATATGTATAATCCAGTACCAGTTTTCCAACTACTCCTCCAAGATAACCCTCATCTGTTCACTACCGAAGGGTTATCCTCTCTGCTTTGGGACTGTGTTCACATAAAAGCCCCTAACTGTCACAAATTCACCTACCCTTCATTACTAAACAAGCAAGTTTACTTGGCGATAGCCGGACTGGGGGGTAGTGCTGAAGATAAAGTAATGATTTACCGGATTATGTCTGATCCTCAAGCTTGGTATAACTTTACTAAAGTGCGGCAACAAGGCCAACCCTCTGAAAATATAGGTGAAGAATTTTATTCAAACTTTGGCATTGAAATTTATCTTCAGCACAGAATTATAAACAGTATCCGATGCTTACAAAAAAGCTTAAATATTTCAGGAGTTAGACAAACCAATATTACTGTGCGCGATCGCCTATTTTCATACCCAACATTAGAGGAACAGTTAATCACGTTGGATGAAGATCGTACCACGCTTGCTCAAGCTGTACCAGAAATCATCAAGTATTTTGTCAGCCTTGCTCAGATACCGCCTGAATACAGATTATTTTTAGTTGATGAGAAAAAGCAGAAAATTCCTACTTCAGTCAACACAGTTGAGAATGCGGCATCAAGCGCAGCCATAGCAGAGATTTCTACAGAGTCTTTAGACAGGCAGCTAACAGGCACTAACTGTTGGCACGATAAAAGCGTTGAAAGAGTAGACCCTGACAAAATTTGTCTTACCCTTCATCTCGACTGGAATGAAAACAAGTTCATCTTTTTTGAAGCACATCACCAGGATTTAACTCGATTTCCTTGGACAATTGACACCATTCAATAAAAGCAAATTATTCCAGCGTTACACAACTGCCAAAAAGGAAACAGCGATTGCAATAACCAATATTAGCGATGACGCATACCTTAAGCCTACAAATATAGACGAGGTAGTTGGGATGAGTGCAGCAGCAGTGAACAACTGACTGATTTATGCTGGTTTGCAATGACCGGAAAATCCCGTATCGCCCAACCGAATTAGGTAAACAATGGGGGCGGATGGTTGCAGTGATCGCCATAAATTTAATTTTCAGCATTTCTACATACTCGAATTTGTGGAATCACAACAAACCAATTCTCCGAAATTTCTCCTGTTATATCATCCCTCTTAGTATGGTCATATAGATATCGGACTGTTACTTCACCAGGCTGAAACTGAAACTGTCCAGGGAAAATACCTTTATTTATAAGAGATTGCGTTCCATCCCGTGATAAACAACCAATTTCCTGATTCTGCTGTGTAAAAATACTCCAACCATTACCGAAAGAATTTATCCTTAATTCGATAGGAGTACTTTCATGCAAACTTTTAATGATGTTCTGCCTTCTTTTAGTCAATTCATAGCCTAGATGTACATTACTGGGAGTTAAATCAAAGTAACGCATCAACCGAGGAAGTTGAGTTTCAGTATAAGCAGTGGTTTTTGAAGTTAAACCAGCTTGCTGTACAAATAAATTCTGCTGAGTAGAACAAACAATTAATTTTTCTTTAGCGCGAGTCATAGCAACATAAGGGACTTCCAAAGAATAAATTATTCCAAGAAAAACAAGAGACAGGTTTTCTCAAGAATGATAATCATTTTAAGGGGGAGAAAAGGGGTTGCCGAGGGC
>NZ_JACJQM010000315.1:0-3606 GCF_014696655.1 Nostoc sp. FACHB-888
AGGGGAAGCTCAAAAAGAATACGACGGGGTGATGGGAAAGTTTCCAGTTTAATACTGCTGTACTACTTTGCCCCTGGTGACAGCTTCCGTAACACTACCCCATAATGCAGTAGATTCTATTATCTGCAATTCTGGGACAATTGCTAAGTTGGGGATCACTGCTACAGGCACAGCTATTCTTACCCAAGTTATAGTCACAGCGATTTCATACTCCTTGGATCTTTATCGGGGCGACATTACTGTTGAAGAATATAAAAATTTAATTGTAGAAGCTGCAAAGGCAGCAGGCATTGCTACACCAATTGTTTTTCTGATCTTAGTGGCTGTATTGGCGTTATTTCCAGAATTTACAGTTATATTGTCAGCACCAGTGGTTATTGCAGGTTTCAATTCATTATTTGGTATAAGCATTGCTATGCCAATTATCCAATCGTTACTTCGTCATGTCCAAGCTGGTGGTTTTGGTGAGGAAACTGCTGAGGCTTATAGAAATGTGCTTGGTGGTTCTACACCTGCTTGAGATTTCAAGTAAGTATTGCACTTCTATTTGGGCAATATAGGTTTAGCACATTTTTTCTATCCAAATAAATGAGATTTTTATTTAAGTTACTCGGTTTAATATTACTACTAGCCGGAGTTTACTTTCTTGGTCAAAATATCTACTTCAGCACCAACGTATATCCCTATTGGTGGCGTGGTATAGCTGCTGATGGTTCTATATTATTTTTGACTTCAGGAATTCTGATGTTATTTGTCTTGCCCCGCCAGGACAAGGACTTAGGTTGGGTGGCGCTGGGCATAGGAATACTTCTGATTTTTTTTAGTAGCCGCGCTGTCCTCACCCCTACAAGTTTATGGCAGTTTTGCCTTTCAATGGCTTGTTTTGTTGGGGGATATCAATTGTTTACTACAGGCCGCTTGAATATTTAGACTTAACTCTGTTTTCTCCCTTTGAGAGAATGTAATAACCGAAAAATTTGTAAAGTTTTATTTTCTAGTTTTTGTCTATAAATTTTAGTTTCTATTAGAAAATAAAGCTTTAAGCCTTGATGAAATCAAAGTTTTAGACTTTGGCTTCGATTATTGTTTTTCAAGAGTGGCGAAACAGGACTAAGTATTACCATATTACAGACGGCATACGTAACTTTAGTTATTTAAGCGGGTGTGTCCCAATACTTGTCGGGTTTTGGGGAAAAGGGGAAGCGGAAATGGGAAAGAAAAAACCTTTACCCTTTAACCTTTACCCCAAACCCAATGCCGAGTTAAAAATGCACAAAGCGAGTAGTATTGGGTCGTGTCCTTCATACCACACGCGATCGCTGCCTTTATCCTTTATTTAGTATTTATATACTATATTTAGATGCCTTTGCCCTGAGTTTAGGCCAAAGTGCTATAGGACAAAGAGCTATCTGCAAAGACAAAATTCTCAAAGCCTGTTGTGGTCAGTGTAATAACATTTCCACTGTTATGGAAGCTGATGTTAACTGGGTTTAGGGCATTGCCCGAAATTACACCAGAAAAAGTGAGTTCAGAGCGATTGAAAGCACTGAGGTCTAAGGTATCAAAACCTTCTTCACCATCTACAGCCGCAGTACCAAACCCTTTAAACCAGTCATTTCCAGTGCCTAGATAAATGTTGATACCGCCACCAATAGTAACTTTTTGTTGAACTTCATTGATGGTACTGGTGGATGTAATAAAGTCATTGCCATCACCAGTTTTGATAGTTCCTTCTCCATAAATGCCATAGGCAGCATCACCAATTGTTGCAGTAGCCTGTCCAGTAAGAATGTCACAACCATTCCCAGTATCAATTACTCCGTCGTTGGAGATGCCTATAACCATGAGGCTATAATCTAAAGCGTTGCCAGAACCAGTTATAGTGTCATTTCCGTCTCCGGTATCCAGTAGCCCAGTGTTGCTGATGCCAGTCCCTGCACCGCCGTTGCCGCCGGAGTCGCCTCTGTCGCCCTTACCACCCTGACCAGTACCAGTGATAATGTCATTTCCGTCCTCCGTATTCAGAATCCCAGTGTTGCTAATGCCAGTCCCTGCACCGCCATTGCCGCCATAGTAGTATGGTCCGTCTCTGGTGGTAAAGGGACTGAAAGCCTTACCAGTGCCGCCCTGACCAGCACCAGTGATAGTGTCATTTCCGTCCCCTGTATTCAAACTCCCACTCCTACTGTTGGCAATACCAATCCCATCACCGCCGTCGCCTCTGTCACCCGTACCACCCTGACCAGTGCCAGTGATAGTGTCATTTCCTAAGCCTGTAGAAATGAAACCTCCAGTTAAAATATCAATCCCAATTGCTGGAAATTTATTTAAATCTTCCCCTACTATTGTGTCGTCACCAGCAGTGCCTGTGAAATTGGGTCGAACTGTAAATTTGGGCATAATCAAAATCCTCTAAATTTAGTTTAGTACTGAGCTTCTAAGTAGAGCAGCGTGAATAATGAAGAGGTTTGTAGTGTACCCCTGCTCAAAGAGCCAGCTACGCGCAGCGTCTGGCAGAGAGGACTAAAGTCCTCAAATGATCGCCCGAGTCGGTCACTAAAAACTAATCTCAATATTTTTTACATTACTTAATCTAGTTTGATTTATTCTTACCAACTTACTTATTTCACCATAGTAGGTATAAATCACCTCAATAAAGTCGCGGTTTTGAACTAGCGGGACATAAGCCTTGCTTCTACTTTCTAATTAACGGGTAAGTGAAATCAATTTATGCACACTGTGGAAGATGAACGTGGATTGTAGATAGAGGCTGATTTCGATCTTCGGGTGTTACCAAGGTAAAAGGAAGGACTGGTAAGGCTTCTGAAAAACTTTTGAAATCATTAGTGCTTTTTTGTCAGTCGTTACTGCGGCACGTTTCGCCCACATACAGCACAAGAGAAGCCGCCGAGTCTATGATGAAATAGAGACACGCATCACCTGGGCTGTTTGCTGGCATCCTATAAAACGACATTGGCACAAGCCGCAGCAAGAGTGGATCAATTTGGTCTAGGTCGCAGTGCTTAGGGGTAAGGTCAAATAATGCCGTCTGCTGTGGTGGTTTGTTCTCTCTCACCTTCTGCTGATATTCAAAAATCTGAGATTTCCACTTCAACAGCGCCTTAAGGCTCATTAACAGTGTCTCTGCTGTACGTGCTGGTGTGACGGTCAAATCAGAAAATAAATTTAGCTGGTTGGGTTCCAAGGTGATTAATGGGAATGTACAAACCAGTAGATTATCGCCCACAACTGGATGGAGTCAAACCTGTTAGCAGCTTACTAGAGCGATCGCTGTGTTGATTTTGGGCATTTTAAAATAGCGTTTACTCAATATTGCCATGTTTAAAGGATTCGGTGGCCCAAAGAAAAAATCAGTGCTTGAGGACAATGAACTGACTACAGGCATTGTACAGCACCCAGTTACGAAACGTTGGCAGACTTGGATATCATTTACTGGTCATGATATCCAGTCCATTACTGCCCATAATCAGCGAGAGGATGCTAATAACCCACATTCCGCACTTCAATTTGAAGTATGAATTAATTTCAGTTAATGACAACGCAAAAAATTAGGATAATTAAGAAAATAATACTCAACGAATTTAA
>NZ_JACJQM010000316.1:0-3595 GCF_014696655.1 Nostoc sp. FACHB-888
TATTTAAATGTTTTGAGTATTTTAACTGATTGACAAAAGGTACTTTGTCCTAACCTCTCACCGATGAACTCTGACTGTTCTGATAGCGTGGAACATTTTCGAGAGTGAACACCCGTGGCTGCAACTGTCGGATGGCTTCAGCAATAGTGATCGCAGCCGTCAGGTCGTCAGCCGTTTCAATGCCCTTACCCGCTTTAGCTGTGTGAGCTTGGCTAAAGTTGGCGCATACTGGGGAGGCGTGGAGGTAATCGGGGTGGCGGGGAAAACCTATGAATCCTGACTGCGCTACTTCTTGAACTGTTAGCTGGATTATTCTACACCCATACTCGCTAAAGTTGTGGTGATGGGTTTTGGCGATCGCCTTGCTCAGTTCTGGTTTGCTTGGGTCAAACTCTACTGCAATGACTGGGCGAATACCAGCCTGTACCATCCCAGCTTCAATCCCGCCGCCGCCTGCGAAAAGTACTACAGCGATCGGTGCATCATCTGGAAGAACTGGTTTTTTATCTGTGTTATCAAAATTTTTGCAGACATCTAATTTTGGTGATGACTTTTTGGATTTCGCTTTTTTGATAAAGGCGATAATATCTTCCCTAGTTGCCCCCTGCTGTTGCATTAGACGAATCATGTGGACAGCGCCAGGGGGAATTGAGCCTATACTTTTGCTTTTCCATGCCCCGTTTATTTTCTCTTTCCAATTAAATCCCCATCGCCAACAAAAGGGGTCATTTGGGTCACGTTCACCAATCACACGGGGATAAAAAGCGTTTGAGCCATCAAGTAGCTTTTTAGTTTCGAGGTACGGATAAAGACATCCAACTGATTCCCCTTGCGAGGCTTTGACCACTTTCTCTAAGAATTTTTCGGGTATTGCAGATAACTCAGCTATTACTGTTTTAGTCATGCAGCCGCCTCCATGACCAAATCATCGGGTACTTCAAAAATCCCCAGTTGCCCAATGTAAGGAATCGGTGTAATCTCGCGCGGATTCTCCAGCTTCCAATGGTACTGAAGAGGCATCCCCCAGCCAGAAGCAACTTGTGAAAACTTGCAATCGACTATTGTGACAATACCGATGACTTGGCCACGACGTAGAGAGATTAATTCTGGGATAGACACACCCATGCTTTGAAAGAAGATAGAGGCGATTTCATATTCCTTCTTGGTACACTTTTTCGCTGCATGGATGAGAATATCATCTCGGTAATTGATGGGCCAGCCACGATTTTCTATGTTTTTGGTAGAGTAAATAATTCCCCATGCCCAAGGCTGACGGACAGATAGCGCTTTCATGTGGATGCTCCAAAAAATAAATCTAATTATTTAAATTGGAATTCAGATATTTTCGTAGTAATGTAATACTTAATTTGATTACTGTTAGCCTGAAAATGAAAAAAAAGTGGTTTTTAAAGAAGAAAGGCATTCTCATGTTTCTAATGAGGTGTTTAGACATGAGAATGTATGCTAATTCAGGATCTAGGTAAAACCTTTAATCTTACCATTTACTATAGCAGTAAAGTTGTTGCGAAGCCCGACTATAAGCAACATACAATAACTTATTCCGCATCACATTATCTCGGCAGCCAAAAATATTTGAGGTATCAACAAAGCAATTAGGAAATGTTCCCCCTTGAGATTGATGTACAGTAATTGCATAACCGTATTGCAATCGATTCATCAAGCTGCCTTTCACTAATAAATTGTAAGTTTCTAAAAACTCGTAATATTCTCGCCAAGCATAGCTTCTTTGATTTGCAGTTAGTTGAAATATTTCTTTCTTGGCATTATTTACTGCATATTTAATTAAATCCCAAGAATCAGGGTGAATTATTGATAGGGATGCTTCTTTACCCAGATCATTCTTGATTTCAATCCGATAAGTTTTAAACGGACTATGCACTAGATGATGCCTACTACCAGAGTATTCTTTAAAATCTCTTACTTCGCATTCAGCACAGGAATGCATAAAAATTTCTTTTTGTTCCCCAGAGTCGGCATTTAAGAAAATAGGTTCTTTAGCAAAAAGAATTTCTCCAATCTCTATTGGTTCAGCACCCGGATAAAGTGCAGCCCGAATTTGCTGATTCAAATTGTTAACTTGATTATTAGTCCATGCCAAAATCTTGGCTGAGGAGCGAGAAAACTTATAAGCGTCGATAGCTGCTGCTATCCAAGTATCAAATTGCATTTTCTCAATATTCCCCTGACTCTGTAATCGTGGTGGAAATTGAGAATTTAAATTTTGGCGGAGTGCAGTTACATAAGTAGCGATTGCCCCTTCATATCTCATGACTTGCGTTAATTCCATTCCCAAAGGCAACTGAAAGATCGGCGAAGAATCAACATTATCTTCAATCGGTGGCAATTGTGCTGGATCTCCCATAAAAATAGTAGGAATCCGCGAGGGAATTAACTTAAAAAGTTCTTGCCCTAGCATGGAAGCTTCATCAACTATTACTAAGTCAAATTCATGATAATAAGGCTCTCTAGAATAAGTATTTGGTTTAAGTTGTTGCTTTCCATTCTCATCATATTCTCCTCCAGGCATAACATGAAGTAAGCTGTGGAGAGTTGAGATATGTACAGTAAGACCTGCCTCTTGAGCCATTGCGTCCAATACATGTCTTGCTTTATGCGTTGGAGCGCACAAAGCAACTCTTAAACCAACATTTTTATTTTTATCTAAGTCTCGTGTTTTGAAGTAATCCTGAAACGATTGAATTACTCGCTGTACTAAAAACGTTTTTCCTGTACCTGCATAACCTCGCAATACAAACGGCATATCAGGGTTAGAAGCATACCAGTCATGGATTAAATCAAACGCTTGCATCTGATCTAAAGATAACCCTTCCCGATGCTTACTTTTGCTCCAGCCAAAGTTAATAATTGTTACTGGTTTCAATGTACTTATCTCCTTAGATCAATGAATGTAGATTTAACAGGGGCAATATTAACTTTACTTTCTACGAAAGCGTAAGAAATACATCTATCAGTGCCCAATTGAGAGAATGTACCAAATTTACCTGGCCAAGTTCAAAAATTTCGATGTGGATAAATCGCACAACATGGTCGCAGTGCCGAGCTTACCGTAAAGGCGGTTTTTCTCAACAATTAACTCGATAGTGCGATCGCTTGGGTCTTTTGTGTAAACAGCATCCCGGTAAAGCATAATCAATTGGTCGCAAACCTCAAATATCTCACCAGAGTTGCGTAACAGATGACGATTGGGGCGTTTATCAGCCGTTGTTTGATTGCCCCGATTGATTTGACAGCCCAAGAAAACAGGGATTTTGTGAGACTTGGCGATATCCCGAATCTGACGGCTAATCTTGCCGACTTCAAAGGCCATGTTCCCGCCGGACTCCAAAGGAATCTGCTGCAAGTAATCAATAAACACAGCCCCAATAGAACCACCAAATTCGGCAATAGCACGGCGCACAGCAGAAGCAATCATTAGACCTCTTGCAGAATTGATTTTGTGTTATAATGATTGGTTTTCTTAATCTGAATGGGGTGAGATAACTAAAAAGATTGATGCCTGGGGTATTTATAGCGATAGTTGTAATCGCGGAACGTCTGACAGAAAAAACATCAC
>NZ_JACJQM010000317.1:0-3542 GCF_014696655.1 Nostoc sp. FACHB-888
AACTTTTACCTTCTGTCTTGGGCAAATTCTACCTGAAGTCACATACAATTTTGGGTGTTACTTCCACTGTGCTTCCAGGCGATCGCCGCGATATGGCAAATAACACCCAGTTTGACAACCTACCACCGATCAAACTTATTCCCTTAAATGATAAAGCTGTATCTATGGTGCAGCCACCAAGCAGGGAGAGACCAGCAAAAATAGCTGCGCCCACGGATATTCGATGGATGAAAGTGCTGGAGTTTTTACGCAGAAGCGGCGTAGTTTACCGCCGTAGGCATCGCTGCTTACTATCGTGCGATTGCCGAAACTCAAGGGGAGTAGGGTATGCCCAAGCCACTTGATCCCAAATGTCAGCTATGCGCCAAATTACCAACAACTCAAGCAAAACTACTGCATGGGCCACAAGGGGACGGGTGTTGGAATCCCAAAGTCTGTCATAATCGCCGCTCATTCTATCGCCACCGCTCCCAGAAGAATTCAGCAGAAATTGATTCAGTAACAGTCGAACCACCAGCAACATATTTTGCAGTGCTGTATTTGTATAAAGAACCGGGGGATAAACTTTGTCCCTGTGAAATTGAAAGCGTTAAGGGCGATCGCGTAGACTTGACATTCTCAACAGGCTGCACTCAAGCAGTACGCAAACGTGCAATATCCCGAATCGGGGGCGCACCAAATAGGCGAGAATATTCGCGGCTGAACTGTGATTGGCTCTCATAGCCCACTCGATAGGCAGCATTAGCCGCATCAGAGTTTTCCGCCAGCATCAGGCGACGTGCTTCCAAGAGCCTTAATTGCTTTTGATATTGCAGCGGACTCATGGATGTCACTGCTTTGAAATGGTGATGAAATGATGAAGGAGACATCCTAGCTTGTTCTGCCAGATTATCAATCCGCATTGGCTGGACAAAATCAGCCTTGATCAGCTTGATAACTTCAGCAATCCGCTGCATATTGCTACCAGATGTTGCAATCTGGCGAACCGCTTCGCTTTGTTCCCCTATCAAAAGGCGATAGTAGATTTCGCGGATAATTAGCGGTGCCAAAATCGGGATGTCTTGGGGCGTATCCAAAAGCCGTGCCAGTCTGATCGCACAATCGAGCAAGGGAGCATCGGCAGTGCTGACGAATAAACCTCTGATAGAGTTCTTTTTCTGGCTTTCGATTTTCATACTCAGAGGCTTTGCCAACGCACTGGGTTGGGACGTAATGATATCGCAGAGTTGACGGGGATCTAAATTTAGCTTGAATCCTAAATACGGCTGTTCTGGGGTTGCCTCGACAATAAATGCGCTCAACGGCAAATCAACCGAGACGACTAAATATTGAGCAGCCCCATAACAATAGGTTTCCTCACCCAGCAAGACTTCCTTTTTACCCTGAACTAGGATGGCGAGGAGCGGTTCACTGACGCTATGTAGTGCAGTGGAAACAGACGATTCTCGCTGAAATTCTAGTTGTTCTATCGCTGTTTTATGAAAACCATTGCCTTTGCCGTCGGTTTGTTGAGTGACTAATGCCGCCAATTCATTGCATTGATCTGCGAGTGCCATACGGTTCCTTGGCTTATTGAACCCCGTTTCGTTGAACATTGTAGAACATCCTAATCGATTCATGAAATCTGAATTTGGAGGATTAGGCAATAAAATGCGAGGTCTGTGTATTTAAACTCATTGCTTTGACTCCTAGTATGAACACATCTGTTTCAAGAAAACAACATCAAATTTCCAGTGACATCAAAAAAATAGGAGATTGCAATGTCGAACGTAAATGGAAAAGTCATTATCATCACTGGAGCCAGTAGCGGCATCGGTGAAGCTACAGCTCGGATGCTGGCAAAAAATGGCGCAAAAGTTGTTTTGGGCGCACGTCGCACCGCTCGCCTTGAAACTATTGTCAAGGACATTGACGCAGAGGGTGGCATAGCTGAATATCAGGCGCTCGATGTGACTCAACGCAGCCAGCTAGAAGCGCTCGTGCAACTTGCCCAGAGCAAGTTTGATCGCGTCGATGTCCTGATTAATAATGCTGGCATCATGCCGCTATCGACTCTCGATCAACTGAAAGTTGAAGAATGGGATCGCATGATTGATGTCAATATCAAAGGGGTCTTGTACGGCATCGCAGCAGCGCTTCCCGTCATGAAAGCCCAAAAGTCGGGTCAGATTATCAATCTTTCCTCGATTGGTGGACACGCTGTGTCTCCCACTGCGGCTGTTTATTGTGCGACTAAGTTCGCGGTTGGCGCTATTTCAGAAGGATTGAGACAAGAGGTGGGTGGCGACATTCGAGTAACGGTGATTTCGCCGGGAGTCACAGAGTCGGAGTTAGCCGACAGCATCAGTGATGAAACTGCCAGAATTGAAATGCAGGAATTTCGCAAATTATCCATTCCTGCTAAGGCGATCGCCCGCGCAATTCTATTTGCGATCAAACAGCCTGATGATGTTGATGTTAGTGAAATTATTGTCAGACCTACAGCTAGCCCTTACTAAAGCATTCAGTTTAGCGCTCTAAAATTAATAAATAGTCTTAGGGTGAGGATGTGCTGCACGAGTGCGGCGTATCCTCACTTGTTTAGGACTACCCGCAAAAAGATATGTGACTTGAATCGAAGACGGCTATTTTATCAAGAAAGGCAGAGGGCAGTTCTTGCTGGAGGCAGGAGGAATACTGCTTCCTGCTCTGTGCCCGTGACCGGAGGGAACTTGGGTTTAAAACCCCCACCAAATCTTCAATTTGGTGGCTCTTTTTCAGGAGGGGTTTGAATCTCCTTCTGAAAAAAACCTCCTGCCTCCTGCCTTCTGCCTCCTGCCTCCTTCAACTTAAACCCACCCAGTTTTCTCCAACTTCGTTAACTCAGCGCTTAACTGGCGGATCTTGAAATGAGTTATTTATTGCATTGTTGCATTGTGGATTTGTTGGATTAACCTCTTGTTTACTAGCTATATCATCACTTTAGCTGTCTCCAAACAAGGTTGTACTCTCTCAACAGCCGCCAGCAGCAAAGCGTGCAAGGATGACAGATAAGGTTTGGCAAAATCCCCAATCCTTGCAACTGCAAAATACTTGAAACCCTTGATTTATCGTTACAATAGTATTAGTAGTTAATAACCCCCAGAGGGTTAGTCTGAACGCTATTGAGCTTACTCGTTGTCAGAAGATTCCTTATCTTCTTCATCATCCTTGTCAAGTCGCTTTGCTCCAATTCAAAATTCAAAATTCAAAATTCAAGACAATTAGTGGTGGCTTGTACCCAAAATTAATTAATTAAAATTTATTCTTATTATTCATTTTGCATTTTGCATTTTGAATTCAAAAAAGGTCAAAATTTGTATTGCTGAGGGAGACTTATGGGTGAATCGAAACGCCGAAAGGCAATATTAGGCAATTACTATGGTTTGCCTAATATTTTCAATGAAGTCCAATCAATGTGGACGCAGATTAATTTCTCAATCAAGCGAGTCAAAGATTCTGATAATGGATGTTTACTTGTTCAGTGTTCCAAGAACGACCGAGGATTTCATCAAGACACTATT
>NZ_JACJQM010000318.1:0-3532 GCF_014696655.1 Nostoc sp. FACHB-888
TTTGAGTATTTTAACTGATTGACAAAAGGTACTTTGTCCTAACCTCTCACCGATGAGTGCAGACTATCTGCGGCAACTGCTTGATAGTGACTACTTCATTGCGCTCGCCGCATTGAAAGAAGGTGAGGTCGTTGGCGGTCTGACTGCCTACAAGCTTAAAAAGTTCGAGCAGGAGCGCAGCGAGATTTACATCTACGATTTAGCTGTTGCCGCCGCACACCGGCGGTAGGGGATTGCAACGGCATTAATTCAGAAGCTGAAGGAAGTAGCAGCAGCATGTGGGGCTTATGTCATTTTCGTTCAGGCGGATATTGGTGACGAGCCAGCCATTAAACTTTATACAAAGCTGGGCGATCGCGAAGACGTGTTGCATTTCGACATAGCAATTAATAGCGGTAATGACAATGCCTAACGCTTATCTGAGTGGTTGATGATTGAGATTTGTGGTGAGCGATTATCAGCCTTAGCATCAGCCGAGATTCAAGACTTGGAGTTTAATGGCTTAGTGGTATTTGAAGATTTGTTGATGGCACTGGGCAAAACAAATGTATCGATAGTGAAAGAGAGCGACCTAACTCTTGAAAATTTGCGGTTACTAGATAAAGTTTGGACGGGAGAAAATATGCGAGTGTTTGAATTAATTTCCATCTTGGAAAAAGATGGTGAACGAAATTTTTAATCAAGATGCGCTGGCTACGGCAATTGTGCGGATTCATGAAGTTAGCTGATTAATAAGTCCCGCACAAACACGGATTCATTCCTGCTGCCTTTCAGTAAAACTGAATTATACAAGTTTTGAAGGTGCATTTATGGCTGATACTACAATGTTAGGTAACCGTATAAATAAGCAAATAAATTTTGAACCGTTAGAAGCGATAGTAGCAGCAACAGAAGAAGAGTCAGTAATATTAGCCGAAAAGCTCACACAGGTGGTAATTCCTTTATCCGTTTTGTTACAAGCACTCAATATAGCAAAACACGATAAGGCAGCAGCTTTCCGCTATGCTGACAAATATCTAAAGAATACCAGAAAGTCGAAATGGGTTATTATGAAATCGGCTTGAAATTTTTGATGAAACACTCGGTTGGATATCTTTATCTTGATGTAAATCCTCAGTTTTGATTATTCCAGGGATTGAACTTATATTTAATTGGAGAATTTTGGAGTAATTTTTCAATTCCTTTTCGGATCAGCTCTGGTGGAACTCCGTCTAATTTCAACTCGCTTTGGATAAACTCATCAATGGAATTAGCTTTCGTCTTCTCTAAGAGCGCCAACATCTGTTGAGCTTGGGTTGTTGGTGTGCAAGACTCCTTAGTTTCAGCTTGAGAGGTTTGCTTATTACTTGGTGCAGAGTCAATAAAGTTTTTGGTATCCCGGTCATAACCAGAGAAATTCTTTAACACAGGCATTGGTATCCATTCATTGATGCCGCCGTAATAAACTGCTCGACCGACTGGTGATTGTGCAGCAATCTCCATTACTTCGGTTGAAGTAATCTTGCGATCGCTGGGAATTAACTGTGTAGCAATCATGGCATTGTAAGCTGGGACGTTATCAGGATGAACCAACGCCACTGAAGTTAACTGCGATCGCAGTCCGCCAGAAATGCCCAAGTCGTCAGTGTGAGGGTTCTGCACAACAATCCAGAAATGCCAACCGGAACTATCACCGCAAGAACAGTAAGAGATAATTTTGTCCTTGAGCCAGCCAATTTCACCTTTGGTATTTTTAAATTTGGAACAAACAGCCGTTCCTTCATCTAAAATAATCAGCTTGGAGCCAGAGATATTTTGAAATTCGGTAAAGCATTCTTTAACCCATAGGACGGCTTCGACCGGAGACATTTCTAGGATTTTAGCCCGTTTAAAAGTATCAACACGACCTTTAAAATAACCGGTTTCTTTCTCGTCACCTTTGGGGTCAATATAAAAGATGTGTATGCCAGGATGTAGCCGCTTGATAGCGTCGATTGCATTGCTAATGGTGATACCCTTGCCAGAACCAGGGACACCAACCCACAGCATATTGGTAACTTTTTTAGCAATGTGAGCGATTAGGTCATACTGTACTTGGGGTTTAGTGGTGTAGGTGGAGATATCGGTATTAGTTAAGCTATGAGAGGCTTCTGCTCCCAAGAATTCACTATTTAACAAAGGATAAGCTTCATTAGAGTGAATCTGTTGCGCTAAAGTTTGGGTTGTTTGTGGGACAGGAGTTGGTAGTTTTGCAAACCTTGCCTCTGGAATACCTAAATTCTGAGGTTTGCTTGCTTCTTGAATAGCCGTAACTTGCTGATAGTTTACTCTGGGGTCAACACTTACTTGCGCCAAATGACCGGATAGCTGTTCAGGGGTAGGGAAATAGCCTTTAAGTTGAATAAACCAATCGAGCAGCCAACGGTAAGCATAAAATCTTTTCCCAGGCTCAACAGCATTCAGATATTCACATACAACATGAGAACATTGTTTGAGCATGGCAAATTCGTATTTCTCCATTGGCTCTAAGTGCAGCATTAAATCAGCCAGTTCATTTTTGTTCGCAAAGTATTCGTCCCTGGCAACACTATCTCCCATTGCCGAGAGGAACTCAAAAAAGCCACCACGTATAAAAGGGATTGGTGCAAATTGATGAGTATCGTTTAAGTCCTGAACAATTGACCATAGATAACCAACACCAGCTACGACTGCACCGATGGGAGCAAGAGGAGAGGTAGCATAACAAACTGCGCCAGTAAGAGCGGTGGCCAGTGTGATGAACTTCGCCAGATTCATACCGTTACGTTCGTCCCTGGCGCGAACTAACAACTGATCCTGTCGTTCCTGTAACCAAGAGGCGGTATTCCCAGCTTCCAAATACTCAATGCTGGGGTAGTCGTCACGTAAAAGTGCCGTTTCTTTGGTTCCTAGCATTGGTATTTGTTGCTGCATGTGAATTCCTCTTACTTAGTTAATTTCCAAATGTTGTAACCAATCTCGCCAGCCATCATTGAGGCTACATTGTAAGCAAAACAAGCCAGGATTAAACCTGGGTTAGTGTAGCGGAAGGGATTACGACCAACGAATGTGGTGGTGATGTCTAGTACCCAGAAAAATAGTGCGATCGCTCCCCCTGTATGACGTTCTTTCATGCCAGCAGCTTTGTAATCGCCCCAGAGTGCGACTGTCAAATCGATGTTTCCAGTCGGTTTTGTACCCAGAGTATATTGCTTGGAATCTTCAAACTCATGCTTGGCTTGATTTGGGTCTTTACCACGCAATGTCCGAGCTTCCATTACTTGGACAAGTGCAGAGATACCGAAGCTAATCCAAAACAACACATTGAACGGTAATTGTAACCAGCCGATCCAACCGATCCATTCTTGCTCAAACCACGGAAAAATCGGTTTTCCCTGGAATAAAACTTGCCAAATGCTATCAGTAGAAAGCAGTGTACCAATCCAGAAACCAATTGCACCAACAAGCTTGTATCCGGGTGTGCCTGGGGTAACGAATTGGGCAATGATATGTGAGATAAAGATGACTGGCAGTG
>NZ_JACJQM010000319.1:0-3482 GCF_014696655.1 Nostoc sp. FACHB-888
TGTTGCCATACATTCGCTTGTACAGCCGGTTCCAACTCAGCTTTTGCCAAAAACCGCAGTTGTCGTTCGTTGGTCGGCATTGGAATTTGCTGACCATTGGTCGGCAAAAACTTTTGAAGATTCTCGTAAACAGCAGTAGCCGAAATCTTTAAGTACGCCGCGCCACGACTATAATTAAGTTCAAAACGCATTGTACTGAATAGAAAACAAAATCCCGTTCTCCTGCCAAGTTCTTCCGTCTGAATCTCCCGACACCAACGGAATCCCCCAGTCAACACGTGCATTAAAGTCACCCCCGCGCCACTGCAATCCCAACCCCAGGGAAGCCAACATATTTGAGTTGGGATTTTCTGTACCTGCATTCCACCCAAATCCGAAGTCTGCAAAGGGAATCATTTGCGAAGTACCACCGGCCCTGAGAATCGGCACTTGCACTTCAGCCGAAGCAAACACACCATTATCAACTAAGAAAAAATCTTGGCGATATCCTCGTACACTATCCACACCACCCGCGCCAAACTGTTCTAGCGGCAAAAGTGTAGTAGTAGCTAGTTGCGTATTCAGACGCAGTAACATCAGAGTATCTGGAGCCAATAGCCGTACCCATTGGGCAAGCCCAAGCCAACTGAAAAAACGACTGTCCGCTCTATCTGAATTTATCGTCGCGTTGAATGCATCAAGTCCCACGCTGAACTGCGATCGCACTGCAAATACTTCTCGGTTATTGCGAGATACCCACTCTTGGAAAAATCGCAGCGCCGATACCCTCGTGTTCCCTTTGTCATCTGCACCATCAGAGGGGAACGGAATTCGCCCAAATTCAAAATCTACATACGAAGCCTCGCTTTCTTTCCTGGAAGCAGTTATGCCAAACGCAAATTCCTGGTTGGGAGTTCGGACTATTGGCTGTCGATACGTCAGTTCGTACTGCCGAGATTCTGCTTGAATATCCAGGATGTCGAAAGGTTCTTCGACAACATTAGCTGCTGAAGTCCCGTAGGTAAAAGAAATTGTCCCATCTCTCGGATTGATAGGTATTGTGTAACTAGCATCAAACGAGTTACTACCATCAGTGTTGGTATAGCCCACACTTAAACCATCTCCTACTCCCAGTAAGTTTGTTTCAGTTACTTGCAGCCGACGACGAAAGCTACCTACAGATGGCGATCGCCCGTTGTCGAGTATGATTTGAGTGTTAAATGTGTCTGCTTCTTCTATGTTGACTGTCAAGACAGCTGTGTTGAGCTTCTCCCCAGGTGACAACTCAGCAGATAGTCTTTTGATCAAAGGATTGTTCTGCAACAGTTGCAGTGCATCTAACAAACGCTTTTCGTTTACAGGCCCCGTTGTGTTTAATTTCAGGCGATCACGCACGTAATTAGGAGAAAGTCGTCGAGTACCTGTTATCTTAATGCTTTCAAGTTTACCTTCAACTACTTGAATTTTTACCACACCTGACCCCGGACTAATTTCTTGAGGTGGAATATATGCACCAGAAGCAATGTAACCGTTTCTGATGTATAGATTGGTGATTCTAGAACGAGCTTCATACAAGTCGGCTATATCTAGTTGCCGATTGAGAAAGTTGGACACAGCTTTAGCTAACTCTTCCTCGCTGAAAACTGTACTACCAACAATCTCGAAGTGTTTAACAGTGACTCTTTCTGTCGGCTTGCTAGGGAGTTCCTCTTCTGAGGGTAGAGTTGGTTGTTGTGGCGGGAGTAGTTCTGGTAAGGGTTGTCGTTGGGGTAATTGAGGTAAGGGTTGTGGCTGCTGTGTAGGGGGCTGGATGTCTTGTGGAGGCGGGAGGTTTGGCTGCTGTGTAGTGGTCTGTGCATGTAGGATTTTAACAGTACCACTAAGCACTATCAATATACTTAAAGGCAACCAAAACAATGTGCGCTTTGTGGGAGATTTATCGGTCATCAGATTGGGTAGGATATTGCCGCAAACTCTGAAATTGTACAGGATTGCTGTTTTATCAGAACAAACGCAATCTCAAAATTTTCTTAGCTTCAAGCATTCAATATCAAGCAGATAAATGTTAGATATTAAGTTCAAGGTTAAAATCCTGATTTTCAGTTGATAAGGTACTCCTAAATTGGCAACTATGATCAAAGAAAGTTTTATCGCAAAAAAATTGTAGTTGGCAGCAATTATGAACGCTGTTAATCGTAGGATAAACAATTAATTTACATAATTTTTATTCTTACGGATAAACTTTGCATTTTTACCTAACTCCCTAAGTTCCCTAAATCATGATTAACAAAATACACCTTGTTGGTATTCGGAGTGTTAGCGCAAGACTATATAGGCAGAAGCAAGAATGTTCTAATGCACTCCAGTTACTACCATTTCAAATGTTGGAGGAACCATAATTAGTCCTCGTCTAATAGGCTTCATAGGACGAGAACTCACTAATCCCAATTGCAAGCGTGACAGTATAGTTGCCAGAACAAGCTTGATTTCAAGTTGTGCTAATGCTGCTCCGATACAGCGGCGACTGCCACCACCAAATGGTAAATACTCGTATGGAGAAAATTGACGCTCTAGAAATCGCTCTGGTCTAAACATCTTTGGTTGTGGGTACACTTGTTCCCTTTGGTGAGCTAAGTAAATTGAAACATTAACGATTGTATCCGGTTCAAGCTGATAACCCATGATCTCTATAGGCTTTTGTACAAACCGTGAAAAAGGCATTAAAGAAATTGGGTAAAAGCGTAATGTTTCAGAACAAACAGCACTCAGATAAGGTAATTGTGCTATTCCACTCTTGTCATTGGTGGTGGGAAAGGAGTTAAGTTCAAATAGGAGATTTTTGTGAATTTCTGCCGAAAAATAACTCCAGTACAATGCCCAAGAAAGAGCAGATGACGTGGTTTCATATCCCGCGAACAATAGCGTTATCAAAGAATCACGCAATTCAATATTCGTTAGTGGTTCCCCAGATTCATGAGATGCTTCCAGAAGCATACTTAAAATATCCTTCCCTGGATAATTACGTTGCGCTTTTCGTTCAGCAATAATTGCATATACTAATTTATCAATTTGCTGGAGTTGACTCATTAGACTCTCTTCCAATCTCCAAAATTCTAGTTTTTTTTGTAATACAGGAAGAAACATCAAAAATATTGAATTAAAAGGATTGTGAAGAACATCAAACAGGGAAACTAACAATTGTTTCAGGCAATTATAACGATCATCGTTTTGTAGTCCAAATACAACATCAAGAATGATGCGAATAGAAATTTCTTTCATAACTGAATTAACTACAAATATCTTACCTGGAATCCATTCTCCAATTATTTGTTCAGTAATTTCACAAATGACTTGACTATAATCACGCATTCGCTCTGAATGAAAAGGAGGTAGCAGTATTCGTTTCTGTCGTTGATGCTGTTCGCCACTAGAAGAGAGAATAGAATTTTCTCCTAACAAAAGCTTTAATAAATTATTATTTTGAGTAGATTCAAAATATTCAT